>NZ_JFBD01000103.1 GCF_000709085.1 Virgibacillus alimentarius
AAGAGTTGAGTAAACGATGTCAGATGAACAATTTATGCAAATTGCTATAAAAGAGGCAAAAAAGGCGAGGGAGCTGAATGAAGTACCAATTGGGGCGGTGATTGTCTATAAGGATGAGATCATTGCTTCAGGTTTTAATTTGCGTGAAACATCGCAATCTTCCCTGTCCCACGCCGAATTGATTGCAATTCAAAAAGCAAATAAACAACAAGGAAGCTGGCGTTTAGAGGATTGTACGTTATATGTTACTCTTGAACCTTGTCCGATGTGTGCAGGAGCGATTGTCCAATCCCGGATAAAACGGGTTGTTTTTGGAGCTTTTGATCCAAAAGCAGGCTGTGCTGGAACTTTAATGAATTTGCTCTCGGAAAAGCGATTTAACCACCAAGTTGAGTTAAGGAGCGGTGTTCTTGAACAAGCGTGTGCACATTTATTAAAGGATTTTTTCAAAGCATTAAGAAACAGAAAAAATTAACAACAATCTTTTCTTGTTTTTTGAAGAAAAAATAGTTATAATAAAGAATGTCGTGCTAAGTGGGGAGGTAGCGGTGCCCTATACTCGCAATCCGCTATAGCGAGACTGAATTCCCGTCCAAGGTGTGGCGGCTTTATGGCCTGCCTTAAGGGAGTGGTGTTGACGCTTAGGTCCTGCGCAACAGGGACCCATGAATCCTGTCAGATCCGGAAGGAAGCAGCAGTAAGTGGTTATCCTTGTGTGCCGCAGGGAAGCCTAGGCCGAGCCATGAACTTAAGTAACGCATAGGGTCATCACATCGACGATGGGTGCACGGCGTACATATTGAAAAAGCTGTATCAAAATGTTTTAGGGCATCTTTTGATACAGCTTTTTTGTATCACTTATCATTTTAGAACCTTATATTAAAGGGGATTAAGAACTTCGAATACTTTTTCTTTTCCACCACGTATCAGCCACTTGATGAATTTTTTCTTATTTAATCGCTTGGGTTCACATAGCACCTATAAATCGGGTATAATTAAAGGTAAGATTAGGGAGAGGAACGGGTATTTATGAGTTATCAAGCATTATATCGTGTCTGGCGTCCAAAGAATTTTAGCGATGTTGTGGGACAAGCGCATATCACCAGAACATTGCAAAATGCGATTGCACAGGAAAAATTTTCACATGCTTACTTATTTTCTGGACCTCGTGGAACGGGAAAAACAAGTGCAGCTAAAATTTTTGCTAAGACCATCAATTGTGAGCATGCACCGACAACAGAGGCATGTAATGAATGTGCAGCCTGTCGTGGTATTCAAGATGGTTCCATTTCGGATGTAATTGAAATAGACGCCGCTTCAAATACAAGTGTAGATGATATTCGTGAAATCCGTGATAAAGTTAAATATGCTTCAAGTTCTGTCCCTTATAAAGTATATATTATTGATGAAGTGCACATGATTTCAGTAAATGCATTTAATGCGCTGCTAAAGACATTGGAAGAGCCACCAAAGCATGTTGTATTTATTTTAGCGACAACAGAGCCACATAAAATACCACTAACGATTATTTCAAGATGTCAACGTTTTGATTTTAAGCCCATTGGCAGTAGGGCAATTGTTGATCGAATGCAAAAAATTATTGATGCTGAGAATATTACCGTTTCACCCGAAGCATTGGAAACTGTGGCATTAGCTGCAGAAGGCGGTATGCGGGATGCATTGAGCATACTTGATCAGGCGATATCGTATAGTGACGATACTGTTGAGTTAGATGATGTGTTAGCCGTTACCGGAGGCGTATCCCAACAAATATTAACAAATATTGTTAAGGAAATGTATCATAAAAATGTGCAGCAAGCACTGAATCTTTTGGACGATTTAATTCAACATGGTAAGGATCCAGCGCGTTTTGTGTTTGATTTAATTTACTTTTTACGCGATTTGTTGTTATATAAGAGTGCCCCGTCTTTGGAAAATGTTCTGGAAAGAGCTAGAATAGATAGCGAATTTAAGCAGTTGTCAGCAAATGTTCATGTAGAATGGATTCAAGATGCGATTATGCAATTAAACCAATGTCAACAGGAAATTAAATGGACGAACAGTCCAAAAGTATTTATTGAGATTTCAATTTTAACGATAACAAACAGATACCATGAAAAGCAGCAAGCAGGCGACGTGGCTGACTCAGAAGAAATAACGAGGCTGACGAATAAGCTGGCACAATTGGAAAAAGAAATCAATACATTAAAGGAAAGACCTGTTACAGCAACTCCAACAAAAAGTTCAGACCCGAGAAAACCACCAGCCCGAGCAATGAGAAATAGTTATAAAATCCCATATGAAAAAATTCGCAACGTGCTTCAAGAGGCGAAAAAAGCTGCTTTAAAAGAAGTACAATCGGAGTGGGGCGGATTTTTAAACAAATTAAAAACAACCAACGCCCCCGCGCATGCGACAATTCAAGATAGTAAACCTGCGGCTGCATCAGATAAAGCGCTCGTGGTTGCGTTCAAATATGAAATTCATTGTTCCCTGTTTTTGGATAATCAGGAGATTGTAGAATCGGTACTTTCAAATATAATCGGAAAGCAGCTTGAAATAATTCCAATTCCGGACAATAACTGGAAGGAATTACGCAATGAATATATAAGTATTCAAGAACACCCTGCATCAGCCTCAAAGAATAAGGAGCAAGAAAAAGATCCTTTAGTAGAGGAGGCAAGAAAGCTTGTCGGGGATGATCTATTAGAAATACATGATTAAGCTTTAGTTTCATTCAGTAATTATAAAGGTACATGAAAAGGAGGCGTTTTCCATGAAAGGTATGGGAAATATGGGGAATATGATGAAGCAAATGCAAAAAATGCAAAAAAAGATGGCGAAGGCGCAAGAGGAACTGCATGCGATGAGCTTTGAAGCAACTGCAGGCGGTGGAATGGTGACAATTACCGCAAATGGTCAAAAGGAAATTACAGATGTACAAATTAAAGAAGAAGTAGTTGATCCAGATGATGTAGAAATGCTACAAGACCTTGTTCTTGCAGCTACAAATGATGTCATTAAGCAGATTGATGAAAAAACCAATGAAACAATGGGACAATTTACGAAAGGATTAAATATGCCCGGAATGTTCTAGGAGGCACTTATAGATGTATTATCCAGAACCGATTTCCAAACTGATTGACAGTTTTACAAAATTGCCAGGAATCGGACCAAAAACTGCCGTCCGACTGGCTTTTTTTGTTATTAATATGAATGATGATGATGTAATGGATTTTGCTAACTCGTTAGTAAAAGCGAAGCGGGAATTATCTCACTGTTCGATCTGTGGACATATTACAGATCAGGATCCATGTTCCATTTGCCAGGATAATTCAAGAAATTCATCCGTTATTTGTGTTGTGCAGGATCCAAAGGATGTCATTGCCATGGAAAAAATGAAGGAATTCAGTGGAAAATACCATGTTTTACATGGTGCTATTTCACCCATGGATGGCATTGGGCCTGAGGACATAAACGTACCCGATCTGATTAATCGCTTAAAAGATGAAGAAGTAGATGAATTAATCTTAGCTACAAACCCAAACATTGAAGGAGAAGCAACTGCAATGTATATTTCACGTCTTGTGAAGCCTTCAGGGGTCCGTACAACGAGAATCGCTCATGGGCTGCCTGTTGGCGGTGACTTGGAATATGCTGATGAAGTTACGCTTTCAAAGGCGATCGAGGGCAGAAGAGATTTGTAGAATTTAGGTGAATGGCATGGGGAGGAAAATGAACAAGAAAAAAGAAATAGATCAGCAGTTGCTAGAATCTATTTTCACTTTAGAAAATGAGTGGAAACAAATTCAATCGCTCTTAGAAAATAGTATTGAGCCTATTGATAGTATTATATATAAAAAAGGGTTAGCTCGAGCAAAGTATTTGTTTTTACTTAGAGAAGCAAGGCACAGGAAAATAAATGCAACCTGGAATTACTAATCAGTTTTAGTTCTTTTTCGGTGTTTCTTTTCATACTTTTAGTATAAAGAGACAAAGAAAAGGAGTGTACGTAGGATGAACTCTACATTAGTCATTTCCATTATGGTTGTATTAATTGTATTATTATTACTGATCGGTGCTCCTGCTAAACCAATGCGTTTTATCGCCCACACTACTGTGAAATTAGGCATTGGTGTCCTATTTTTGTTTTTTGTTAACGTTTTTGGAGGAGCAATTGGATTACATATACCTATTAATCTATTTACGATAGGTATATCAGGATTTTTAGGTTTATTTGGACTAGCGTCCCTTGCAGCAATTCATTTATTTTTACTTTAGTAAAATAGTTGAGAGCTTACATGAGCTTTCGGCTATTTTTTATTTCATTTTTGAATACAAACAGGCATGGGGAGCATATACTTTATCAAAGTTTACAAGATTTATATGTATAGATTCCGTTAGATTAGGAGATGCTAAAACTAACGGAGGTGAAGAAAATGAATCGGTTTATCGTATTTGAACGGTGTGGCATATGTGAAGAGGAAAAGAAGGAAGGAATTCATTTATACAACCTATTTATTTGCTGTGAATGTGAACGAAACATGATCCATACGGAGCCACGGGAGGAAAAGTATAACTATTATTTAAGAAAGTTAAAAAATATGAATCAACCAAGATTATATTCTTAGATTTGTAAGATATGATTGTTTCTAAAATTAATCTCCTTCTTATTTGTTATAGTCTTTGCTTGCAAAGGCTTTTTTTATTGTTTTAGGTGTAAAGTCTCTTCCTTCCATTTTTAAAAGGGTGGTGGTCCGAAAAAAGTGCCTGGAATTCTAAAATTGACCAATGATGACCATAAAAGTAAAATATATGAAATGGATTTGGAATTTACAAATAGTCTATAAGATGCGTAATGGTAAGTTTAAAGCCTTATTATAAAGATAATTAACATAGAAGGATGTTGAATAAAATTGAAAAAAGATCATCAAGTAACTCCACTATATACAAAGTTAAAGCAATATGCTGCGGCAGCCCCAATTTCCTTTCATGTCCCTGGACATAAGAACGGCCTCATCTTTCCAAAGCGTGCAGACCGCTTTTTTGGTTCAATTTTGCCCATTGATGTAACGGAGATAACAGGAATGGATGATTTACATGCCCCGAAGGAAGTAATTGCTGAAGCGGAAAGTTTAGCAGCTGATTACTTTGGATCAATGCGAAGTTTTTTTCTCATTGGTGGAAGCACAGTTGGTAATCTAGCAATGATTTTGGCTGTATGCGTTACGGGAGACAAAATCATTGTACAGCGGAACTGTCATAAATCGATTATGAATGGACTGGAATTAGCTAATGCTGATCCTATTTTTATAACACCTGATTATGATGAAGCGGTGAATCGTTATACTAGTCCCAGCCCGGCAACATTAAAACAGGCCTTAGAGGAACATAAAGATGCCAAAGCTGTTGTATTAACCTATCCCGATTACTTTGGCAGAACATACGCGATAAAGGAAATGATTGAACTGGCACATACCTATCAGATACCTGTATTAGTTGATGAAGCACATGGAGTTCATTTTTCTTTAGGAATTCACCCATTTCCACATTCAGCACTGAAGTTCGGTGCAGATGCTGTAGTACACTCCGCCCACAAAACATTACCAGCAATGACGATGACTTCTTACTTACATATAAACTCATCATTCGTTGCGGAAGAAAAGGTTGCCCATTTCTTGCAAATATTGCAATCTAGCAGCCCATCCTACCCATTAATGGCATCACTAGATATTGCCAGATCATTTTTGGCAACCCTGACTTCCAAAAGCGTATCAGATGTTTTAACTAGTGTGAAACAAGTCAGACAAGTTATGGCATCACTAAATGCATGCGTCGTTCTTCCAATTTCAGAAAAAGATGACCCCTTAAAGATTACGTTATCTATGAAAAAAGGAATTTCTTCTGCTTTGGTCGCAAGTCTTTTTGAAAAAAATGGGGTTTTTCCTGAACTCGTCACACATAATCAACTTTTATTCATTCATGGATTAGCTCCTTTTCATAGATTAAGTGAGCTTAAAAAAGCAGTAACAAGCATAAATGATGAATTAAAAATTAAAACAAATCATGCTACAATAGATATGAAAGAGTTATTTTCAAATAAAGTGCATAAATTAGCTTTGACTTATCCAAAAATGAGTCAACAGACTTCTGTACTAACCCTTCTAGATAATGCAAAAGGAAAAATAGCAGCAGAGGCAGTGATCCCATATCCGCCAGGCATTCCTTTCATTCTTAAAGGGGAAGAAATAACTGAGACACACATACAAATGATTAAACAATTAATCAAGCAAGGTGTTACTTTTCAGCACTGTGATATAAATAATGGTATAAAGGTTTATAATAAAGGAGAAGAAGATACGTGAACGGATATTTTATAACATTTGAGGGTGTAGAAGGTGCTGGAAAAACGACAGTTATCCATTCAATACATCACAAATTATCTGACATGGGCTACGATGTACTTGAGACAAGGGAGCCGGGTGGTATTGAAATCTCGGAAAAGGTGAGAGAAATCATCCTAGACCCTCTTCATACAGAAATGGATGCACGTACAGAAGCACTGTTATACGCTGCTGCGCGAAGACAGCATTTAGTTGAAAAAATACTGCCAGCATTAGACCAAGGGAAAATCGTTCTCTGTGACAGATTTATCGATAGCAGTCTCGCTTATCAAGGGTATGCCCGAGGTCTAGGAATGGATGAAGTATTTGGAATTAATCAGTTTGCTATTTTAGATTGTATGCCGAGTTTAACTTTATTTTTTGATATTGAACCAAAAAAGGGATTGCAACGCATTAGTTTGAATAAAGATAGAGAGAGGAATCGTTTAGATTTGGAAAAAGTTCATTTTCATGAGCAAGTTTATGAGGCTTATGAAATACTTTGTAAACGCTATTCAAACCGTATCCAAAAAGTTGATGCAAACCGAGATGTAGAACAAGTTGAAATAGACACGCTGGAAAAAATCATTTCTCATTTGCAAGCAAAGTAAAAAAGGAGGTAAAGAAAGTGAAGTTAATTATTGCTGTTGTTCAAGATAAGGATTCTAATCGTCTGACAGATGCCTTAGGAAGTGAAAATTTTCAAACGACAAAGCTAGCTACCACGGGTGGATTTTTGAAGGAAGGAAATACAACATTAATGATTGGCTGCGGGGATGATTATGTGGATGATGCATTATCCATTATCCGTGACAATTGCTCTCAGCGTGAGCAAATGGTTGCACCTATTTCACCAATGGGTGGCAATGCAGATTCCTATATCCCAAAACCTGTTAAAGTAGAGCTTGGCGGTGCAACCGTATTTATCCTGCCAATCGAGTCATTTTATCAGTTTTAAGCATAAGTCGAAAAGAATGCTGACAACTCTGTTCGTTTACAAAATGCCATTAATTAAAGGGGCTGGCCTATGAAAATTAGTCAGGAAATGCGCTCACAAATCGAAACGACATTTAATCGAACTGCGGGAAAAAGCAAACAAGGGTTTGACAGGATGGTTCAGTCCCAAACACATCAGTTAAGACAACAGGCCATTGAGCAATTAATAAGAGATATTACCCATCAAGGGGAGAAGCTTGCGCATTTTAGGTCATTTAAAGACTTAGTAAAGTTTAAGCATATGATTAAAGATTTATTGCAAGAAACAGTTTCCAATGGACTTGATATAAAAAAGTCTTATCGTTTTAACTACGGGGGACAAAACCATGAATTATCGATTATAAAAGAAGTTGATGAAAAATTAATAGCATTAACAGAGGAAATGATGAATCACGAAAAAAAGTCAGTAGACCTGCTTGGTATGATCGGTGAAATAAAAGGTTTACTGGTTAATTTATATATGTAATAAATGAAGGATGAACTGGGATGAAAACATGGTCTGAGGTTATGGAAATTCAACCTTTAGCAAGTAAAATTATTACAAATAGTATAAAGAAAGATCGTATTTCTCACGCCTATTTAGTTCAAGGTGAACGTGGCACCGGAAAAGAAGCCATTGCTCTATTGCTGGCAAAAGTACTGTTTTGTGAGAATTTAAGAGACGCTGACCCTTGCCACATATGCAGTAATTGTAAGCGTATTGATTCCGGAAATCATCCAGATGTTCACTGGATTGAGCCCGATGGGCAGTCGATAAAAATTGAACAAATCAGAAACCTGCAGAAAGAGTTTATTTATTCAGGAGTTGAATCAACGCAAAAAGTATATATTATAAAAGGCGCTGATACGTTGACAGCAAATGCTGCAAATCGTATTTTAAAATTCCTGGAGGAACCGAGTAAAAAAACAACAGCAATGATGCTGACAGATAATAGTCAATCCATCCTTCCAACGATAAGGTCTCGTTGCCAAGTAATAGACTTGCGCCCACTTAATCCTAGATTATTCCAACAGCAGCTTACCGAATCAGGAATGTCCGAGGCAAATGCGATTTTAATGAGTGCTTTAACGAATAATTTAAATGATGCGTTTACATGGATTGAAGATGAGTGGTTTGCAGAGTCCAGAAAGATAATGGTACAATTAATAGACATGTTTTCAACTAAGCCTGATGATGTTTACTTATTTATTCATCAGCATTGGATTCCACATTTTAAAGATCGAAAGCAGCAAGAACAAGGATTTGATTTACTGCTTTTAGCTTTTAAGGATATTTTGTACGCACAAATTGGAAGAGAGGACTCCATGGTAGTGTTTACTACGGACGATGAAAGTCTTCAACGAACAACAAGGTATTTTTCGCAGGAAAAACTTCACCATATTTTAAATGCGATCTTGCAGGCAAAACGGAATTTGAAGCAAAATGTTCATCCAACTTTAGTGATGGAACAATTAACACTTCAAATATAGAGGTGATAAAGGATTGATTAAGGTTATTGGTGTCCGCTTTAAAAAA
>NZ_JFBD01000104.1 GCF_000709085.1 Virgibacillus alimentarius
TTTTTTGCCCAAGCATAGCCATCTCCAGTTGAGCCTGTATGGGGTACTGCTTTTCCGCCAACAGCAATTACAATCGCTTTTGCGTTTATGTGTTCCTGACTTTTTAAAATAACTGTATGTATATCATTCCCATAATGAATCGCTTTAACAGGTGTATTCATCCGTACGTCAACATTGAGCTCGTGAAGTTTATTTATTAATGTGTTAACAACTGTCTTTGCGGAGTTCGATACTGGAAACATTCGCCCGTGGTCTTCTTCTTTTAATTCAACACCCATATTCTCAAAAAAGTCTATAATATCATAGTTATTAAATTCGGAAAAAGCACTGTATAAAAATTTTCCATTTCCCGGTATATTTTTAATCACTTCATTTTGTGGAAGCCTGTTTGTCACATTACAGCGGCCACCACCTGATATTGCTAATTTGGTTCCCAACTTTTTCCCTTTTTCTAATAACAATGTGTTTGCCCCGTTTTCTGCAGCTGCTATAGCAGCCATTAATCCCGAAGGACCTCCACCAATAATAATAACATCGTATAACAATTTATCCCTCATTCCTTTCTTTCGTATCTTAACATGATAGAAAAAACGGCTCAATTTTTTTGAAATCTTTTTGACATTTATTTAAATCCTGTTCCATTATTAAGTATTGTAATAGAACCGTTATCCGTAAACTGTTATTATGTGATAAAATAGCGAAGATGGTAATATAATTTTAAACGCAGGTGAAATCATGTCGAATATTATTAGAGGAACGATGTTGCTCACAGGAGCCACGTTTTTATCAAAAATTTTAGGAATGATCTATGTTATTCCATTTAATGCACTAGTTGGAGATACAGGAGGAACATTGTTTAATTTTGCGTACACTCCATACAATATTTTAATTAGTATTTCCACAGTGGGTGTACCTTTAGCAGTTTCGAAATTTGTGTCGAAGTATAACTCCTTAGGCGATTATGAAACGGGAATGAAAATGTTTAGAGCTGGAATAGCGCTCATGAGTATAACTGGGTTATTAGCATTTCTCGGTTTGTTTTTTAGTGCCGAATTTTTGGCAGGAAAGATGATTACAAATGAATATGAGAATGGTATATCCGTTGCAGACGTTACAATGGTTATTCGTATGGTTAGCTTTGCCTTACTAATCATACCTGCAATGAGTATTATTCGTGGTTTTTTCCAAGGGTATCAATCGATGGGACCAACAGCAGTATCCCAGGTTGTTGAACAAATAGTACGGATTGCTTTTCTTCTTGTAGCAACGTTTTTAGTTATAAAAGTATATGGCGGAACGATCGCTACAGCAGTTGGATTTGCTACATTTGCCGCTTTTGTAGGAGCTTTGGCATCTTGTGCTGTCCTACTGGTGTATTGGAAAAAACGTAAAGGAAATATAAAAAAACAATTAGAGCAGCAAAATTATGTTAATGATATAACTACAAAGGATTTATTTATTGAACTTTTTTACTATGCCGGTCCATTTGTTATCGTGGGATTAGCAACCCCATTGTACCAATTAGTGGACCAATTTACCTTTGAAAGAGCAATGGCCGCAATTAACCAAGGGGATATATGGGAAGTACCATATGCGGCAATTAACTTTTATGGACATAAATTAGTAATTATACCAGTTACAATTGCAACAGGGTTATCATTAGCTATTATTCCCGCTTTAACTAGAACATTTACACAAAACGACCGGCCACTGCTAATTCAGCAAATTAATCAGGCATTACAGATTATTTTAGTGCTTGTTATTCCGGCAGTGGTTGGCTTAGCAAGTCTATCTGAAGTTGCTTATGGATCATTATTTGGTTTGAATCATATTCAAATAACAGGTCCTCTGTTAGCTTGGTATGCACCTGTAGCATTATTATTTGCCTTGTTTACAGTTTCAGCTGCAATATTACAGGGGATTAATCAGCAAAAGTTTGCAGTGGTTAGTTTATCAGCTGGTTTATTAATTAAGATATTATTTAATATACAACTTATCCATACATTTGGTGCGAAAGGGGCAATTTTTGGAACAGCTTTAGCAGTAGGAACAGCGGTAACACTTAATTTGTGGCGTGTCTATGTGTCCATTAATTTTTCATATAAACAAACCTATAAACTTACTCTTTTAATAGCAATTTTTTCTCTTATTATGCTTTTGGTTATTTGGGGTATAAAAGCTTTACTGGGAATCTATTTACCTTATGAAGAAAATCGGATTTCAGCTATTATTGTACTCACTGCCGGAGTTAGTATTGGTGGATTGGTTTACTTATTCTTAGGGTACAAATCAACATTATTAGAACGGGTATTAGGAGATCGTGTACGGATATTAGACCGTGTATTTCGTAAATGAAAATAAAAGGTGGTGGTAGTATGCGCCTTGATAAGTTACTCGCAAATATGGGCGTTGGGAGCAGAAAAGAGGTAAAGAGTTTATTAAAGAAGAAACAAGTCACAGTGAATCATTCAATCACAAAGGATGGAAGTATACATGTTGATCCCAATGTTGATTTAGTCAAAGTGAATAATTCTGTCATTCATTATCAAAAATATACGTATATCATGATGAATAAACCACCAGGATATATTTCAGCAACCGAAGATAAAAAAGACAAAACGGTGATTGATCTTTTGCCAGATCATCTTAGGCATTTTAAACCTTTTCCAGTAGGAAGGTTAGATAAAGATACAGAAGGGCTTTTACTGCTTACAAATGATGGAGAGTTAGCACATCAACTTACTTCACCGAAGAAAGATATTGAAAAAAAATATTATGCAAAAATAAAGGGAAGAGTAACACATACAGATGTCGAAAATTTTCTCAGCGGCGTTACATTGGATGATGGGTATCATACAAAGCCCGCGAAGTTAGACATCATTAAATCGGGTCATATATCAGAAGTAGAAATTATCATTACAGAAGGAAAATATCATCAAGTAAAGCGCATGTTTGAATCTGTAAATAAAAAAGTTATTTATTTACAGCGGATGGAAATGGGAGAACTTTCCTTGGATACGTCATTAGCTGTTGGGGCATTTCGAGAATTGAATCATGCTGAATTATATTATTGTCTATCACTTAAAAAATGAGGGATATTAGTGGCAACTCATTATTTTATAGCAATACCGCTTTCATTATCGTTAAAAGATTATTTTTCAACTTGGCAGGAGGAGCTATATAAAACAGCACCTTTTAAGCACTGGCCAAATAAGTATGACTTGCATATAACACTAAAATTTTTAGGGCCTGTAAAAGATGAACAGTTGTCTCGTTTACAAAAAGAGCTAAAGCAAATAGAGACCTTTAAACAATTTAAAACGTATGCTGGTGGATCCATTGGAGTATTTGGAAATCCTGTAAAACCACGGGTACTATGGGCTGGCGTTAATTTAACGGATCCTTTGACGAAGCTGCATCAACAAGTTGAAGCATGTGCGCTAAATGCAGGTTTTTCTAGCGAATTTCGGGATTACCGGCCGCATATTACACTTGCTAAAAAGTGGAATGGTCAATCAGCGCGGGAATTAATGCAAATAATACGAGCCGAAAGCCATTATAAGAACCAACAATTGTTCAAGATTAATGAGATTGTAATTTATCAAATTTTTCCAAAGGACACACCTAAATATAAAATTGTTCAAAGGTTCCAATTAGATGGGGGTGAAGAAGATAGCTCAACTAATTAAATTAAGGGATTATATTTCCCGTTATGAACGGAATATCTATCGATACCCCAGCAGATATATTCGATTAAAACAGGACAACTGGAGAAAACTTCATCAGCAATGGATTGATGCACACTCAAACGATATGGAGGAGGCGCTCGATGTTCATGAAGATGTGGAGTCAACATTGTCTAAATGGATGTCTTGGTTCACTAATCGGAAAGTACATGAATTTGAGCAAAAAAAAGAAGAGATAATCTTACCTACTTCGGAAAAGGACCTCAAACGATATTTTCTAACTAAGCTGTTTCCCTTTCAATTAAAATGGGCATCTTCTACGGTTACAGAATTATCTGCTTTGGCAAAGAGATATTATAACGATAAGTTATTAATGTATTTTCTTCAACGTTTTCCGGATACATATTTCATCATGTACGACACTGTATTTAACATTAAAAAAGTACCTATAGATGGAGATATTATTTTTATAAGCCCAATAGGGATCGATGTCATTTATGTGTTAGAGCACGAATCACAAGCATCTATTGCAGCTAGTAATGAAAGAACGTGGATTATAAATCCTGAAGATAGTCCTGTTAAAATATTAAGCCCATTAATTACATTAAAGCGCACAGAACGAATAATAAAAAGTATTTTAAGCAAAAGTGAAATTAGTTTTCCGATTACAAAAATAGTCCTTTCCAGGACAAATCGTATAATAGATGCAAGTCATCCATATAACACGAAAATTATTGGAATAGATGAATATGAGGATTGGTTTCAAAAAAAAAGAAGTCTTGTATCACCATTAAAAAATCGTCAGTTGAAAGCAGCAGAAGTGTTATTAAAATATTGCCAAACTAATTCTGTCAAACGTGCGGAGTGGGATGAGGATATGAAAATCTGTACAATGAATAATGAAAGGATTACAAATGAATGATTTGTGGTCCTAGTTGTATTTTTTTAAAAAAAATATAAAATAGGAAGTTGCACTTCAAATTTAGACAGATATGGGGAATGCTTGGTGAACTGGTTTAAACAAGTACTTGGTAAAGAATGGGATATATTGCCAGCAGGGGGATTGACTGGCGATGCTTATGTTGCAGAAAAAGATAATCAGCGTCTTTTTCTTAAACGTAATTCTTCACCATTTTTAGCGGTATTATCTGCAGAAGGAATTGTTCCGAAGCTAGTTTGGACAAAACGAATGGAAAATGGTGACGTTATTACAGCGCAAGAATGGTTAGAGGGAAAAAAGCTCGAATCGAAGGATATGCAACACCTCCAAGTAGCTGATTTATTACGAAAAATTCACCATTCTTCTGAATTATTGCATATGCTTATGCGTTTAGGGAAGAAACCTGTATCATCGGAAGATAGTTTTAAAATAATCACACAACGTCTTCACGCTAATTGTCTAATACCGATGTATAAGGAAGTGAAAGTTGCACTTCATTATTTAGAACGTTTACTTCCTGTAACAAAAGCACAGAAGAAAGTTGTGTGTCATGGCGATTTAAATCACAATAATTTAATTTGGACCAAAGACAATCGTCTTTACCTAGTTGATTGGGATAATGCAATGATTGCTGATCCAATTACTGATTTTGGTATGGTTTTAAAATGGTATATCCCAAAAAAAGATTGGAATAAATGGTTAAACCAATATGGTGTAAAAAAAGACAAACAACTGATTGAACGTATGTATTGGTATTTAATATTAGATTCGCTGCATTATTTAAATTGGCATTATGAGCGTCACGAATCAATTAAAGTTATGGAACGTTTGCATGACTTACAATATCTTAATGATTATGTGGATCGCGTTATTTTAAATTAGTTTGCTGAATGGCACTAATCCAATTTACGATATTATTTTTATTTGATGAAATATGATCCGTTTGACTTGAAGCATTTTCTCCTTGTTGCCCATAATGATATATTTCTTGGAGGTATTGCAATAATTGTTCATCAGATATATGGTTATTATCCATGATAGCTTGAACGAGCCGTTTTAATTGCTGATGTTCAGCAATACTGGCTGAACGATTCAAATGGTGCTCATCTAATATATCGTGAAGCAGCGTTAATTGATTATTTACAGATAAAGTCATCCTCATCACCTCTATTCTAGTATGCAGCATTTTTATTAATCTATACAATATTTATTAGGCAAAGAGAGGGAATTTCTTATGCGTCAACGATATAAACCGTGGGCAAATGATTATATAAAAAATAATAGCCATCTGATCATACCAAATGCAAGTGATTATATCAGTAAATGGCGTACTTTATTTAATAATCAAAACCCCATTCACCTTGAGATTGGTACTGGAAAAGGTCAGTTTTTAGTAGGTATGGCTAAGCAATATCCTAATATAAATTTTATTGGTATTGAGCTGGAAAAGAGTGTCATCGTAGTAGCAGCTCAAAAAATGCAAGAAGCCAACCTAAAAAATGTTCTTTTGCTAAATGAAAATGCAATGGATGTTAGTAGCTTTTTTTCTGCCAATGAGATTTCAGGAATTTATTTAAATTTTTCTGACCCTTGGCCAAAAAATCGGCATGAAAAGAGAAGACTAACGTATCATACCTTCTTAGAGCAATATAAAGTGATTTTAAAACCGGGTAGTGAAGTGGTTTTAAAGACGGATAACCAAGGTTTATTTGAATATTCCTTAGTAAGTTTTTCTCAATTTGGTATGACTCTAGAAGAAGTCAATTTAAATCTTCATGAAATAAACGATTCACAAAATATAATGACAGAATATGAAGAAAAATTCGCTGCAAAAAGACAGGCGATCTATCGATGCAGAGCCGCTTTTTTTGACAGTGGTGCACAAGATTAAGTTTTATCAAATTAACAAAAGAAACCGTAATTGGTTTCTTTTTTTATTGGATCTTTTTCCTATTTCCTCTGTTAAACTAAAAATATGTTCATATACAATATATAGGGGCTTTTCTCCAGTAATTAGTTCTTTGGCAAAAAACAATACGCTATATGGGGGCTAGCACCCATACCCCCAGAGCTAAAAAGTCTTATAGCATCACAAAAACGATCATTAAACAATTACATGCAACAGATAGAAAATATCAAGGTTGGTCGGCCAGCAATCGGGGTCACAAAAAAAGTATCTTTGACGCTATCGGAAGAGAATGGGAATGGCTTGATGAACATGCAAAAGATAACCGATCAGCTTTTCTTCGGGAATTAGTTTCTAATGCCAGGGAAAGTCATGGTATTGTTAAATAAAACAAAATGGGAGTGGCGAAAATATGAGCAAAGAGGTCAGCAATAACGATATTTTACAAGCAATTACAGAATTAACTGAGCAAGTACAAAATCTTTCGGGAAAAATTGAACAAACAGAAGAAAGATTAACTAAAAAATAGAAAAGCTAGACGCTAAAGTTTCCGTGTTATCAGAAGGATTATTAGACACACAGGCTGAAGTAAAAGTATTAAAAAGTGCAAAGTAAAAGGGGCGATCCATCATGAAAACAACAATTGATGTAAAGGAATTGGAGAACTTTCTTTGGTACTTGCAGGACAACTCAGCAGACGTGTATGAAGACGAAACAAAAGCAGGCAGTTAAACGATTTTTAGAGGAAATAAAACGATAAATTGCTTTAAAATTGCTTTAAAAAGCCTTTAATTTACCACTTTTATACATTAAACCGATATAAATACACCGGCGCCCATTTCCAGCTCTCTTTTTCTTCGCTATCGCTGCGAAAACTTCTTGACCTCACGCCACCAACATCAGTGTCATGAGGTCAAGAAGATCGAGAGTGGGGGTTTTTGCCCAACTCCTCGAAAAAGTATATTTCAGAATAATTAAAAAGTTATCACCCGACACATCCGGACATTAAAGACACCCTATAGTTAAAAAAGGAAACATAAAAATTATGCTCCCTAATGAAATAGTGCGTTCATGCAAAGAAATTCTTAATCCGTATGCAATTAACAGCAGTTATTATTATTTTGTTCTTTCTTTGAATTAGATTCTTGCTTGTTCTCTTCAATTTGAACAGAGCAACATTCTTGTTGCTTAGGTTTTAATTTAGAAATTGCTTTTTTAAAGCTGTTTTTTTCCATTTTAACACCTCCTTTAAATAATTTAGCAATTACATGTTGGTGTACAACACTCATCATTGCTATCAACTTGACGATCATTCTCATCTAAAAACTCAAAGAGTTGAGCATAAGGTTCTTGTTGTAAAATGTTAAATGTTTTTTCACATACAAAAGTCCTTTCACCCCTTTGATACGTATGATCGTCGTCATCTTCAATGTGTTTAAAAGGCCCTTTGTATATAACGGATTGCCCTTTATCAATGCAAGGACCATCTTTCCCCTTACGTCCACTCCAAAGGTTTTCATCATTTCTCATTTCTTCTGGAACAACGATGTTAGATGAAATATCAGATATAACAGCTTTGCCACCATCTTTTAAAACCCGATATATTTCAATAAATAATTGTTCTTTTTCCTTCGTTGAAACAAGATTTAACACACAATTCGAAATGACTACATCGATACTGTTATCTTCAATCATTGGAAGTTTTTCTTCTAAGTAATTGATATGATCATTAATAGCATTAAAATCGTGTATATTAGTTGCTGGGTTGGCTTCTATATATTTGTTCAATTCATCTAAATTTAGTTTTAAATTTTGGATTTCACCTTTATAAAACGTAACGTTATCATAACCTAAAGTATCTATTATTTCTTGTTAATACTTTTTAGCAAGAGCAAGCATATTTTCATTCATATCCACGCCAATGACCGTTCCAGTCTGACCAACGATTTGTGAAACTATATAAGGAACTTTGCCACCGCCCGAACCTAAATCTAAAACAGTATCTCCCTCTTTGATTTTTCCTAAAGGATCACCGCAACCATAGTCCTTTTCTATAATTTCATCAGGAATTATCTTTAGATATTTGGTATCGTTTTCAACTGGACAACAAAGATTTTGTTCATGGTTAATTGCGGCACTACTATAACGGTTGATTACTGAAGATTCCGTACTCATTTAAATATCACCATACCTTTAAAATATTGAATTAATCAGAAGACCAGTTCCTGTAGCTACAATTAGAATAGTTGCAATGAATGCCACCAAAAATTTCTTTTTAAACAATTTGGATAACATAACGACTTCCGGAATACTTGCACCTGCACCACCGATAACTAATGCAATAACAGTTCCCATTGACATACCTTTTGAGACCAGTGCTTCCGCAATAGGTAACATCGTTTCAGGGCGAATATACATGGGAATCCCGATAACAGAAGCAATCATAACTGAAAATATACCATCACCACTAGCGTGTTTTGTAATGAAATCCGCCGGGATAAATCCGTAAATAAATGCTCCAATAAATACCCCTATAAATAAGTAGGGAAGCATTGGATAAAGAAATGCCCATGCATCATTCAGAGCTTGCTTCATTTTAGACCCTTGATTATTACTGAAGAAGCTATCTCCTTTAACCGTTACACCTTTATAGGTTTCTGCAAAATTAAGTCTTGAAAATACAAGCCCTGCTAAAATACTGAAAATACTTAGTACGATAAAATATACAAGTGCAATCTTCCAGCCCAAGAGTGCCCAAAGCATGAAAATCATAACCGGGTTCATTAATGGTGAAGCTATTAAAAAACTCATCGATGGACCAAATGGTACTTTTGAATTTAATAATCCGGCAAGGATAGGTATAGTTGAACAGGAACAAAACGGTGTAACGGCACCAAAGAATGTTCCTAGTATATAATTCACAGCTTTGTTTGGCCGGTTTAAGAATCGTTTAATTTTTTCCTCTGATACAACCTGTTGAATGAAGCTCACAATGAAACTAACGACAATAAATAAAGCGAGCAATTCAGCAGATAGCATAAGAAATGTTTTTATAAATTCTATAATGGAATCTGCCATTAGTATAACTTCTTCCCCCATAATTAATCAACTTTTTTTGATGAATTAATCAGTTTTTTTTGATTTAATAAGCATAGCAGATACCTGTTAAAAAATCTTACAACAAGTATCTTCAGATAAAACAACCTGTATTTGTTCTTCATTAATTCGGTAGTAATTCCAAGTGCCATGTTTTTCAGGTATAAGTATATTGGCATCAACTAATTTCTTCAGGTGATAAGAAAGCTTGGACTGTTGTAATTCTAATTTTTCTTCCAAATCACAGACACATAAATTCATATTTGGACTTTTACCGATTTCATTCATAATTTTAAGGCGAATTTTATCCGCTAAGGCATTGAACATCTTTTCATAAAAATCGAGTGCTGCGTCTTCATTTAATCCATTTACATTTTTTATAAGTTCCATTCTTTACCTCCGATTAATATATCAATTTTTTTTGATTAATTAACAGTATATTACCTGTCAAAAGAAAGTGCAACCTTAATGATCAAAAAAATGGATTATTACACAATAAATCAAGATGACTTACTCCGGGAATATAGCGAACTGATTTACAAAAGCCAAACAAATTCAAAAAGGTGCTTTAAATTCTTTTGGCATCACCGTTGGTTCAGATGTGTTCAAGTTACAAATTAAACTTCTATTAGAACAAATCAAGCTTATTGAAGAGCACTTAAAAACAATTGAGCAGACCATGATTGAAATCTCTAATCGCCAGACGCATTTTCTTACAACCATTACCGGTATAAGCGAAGTCACAGCGTGTGTCATATTAGGAGAAATTGGGTCTATTAGCCGATTTGAGCGCCCTGAACAACTCGTTGCCTTCGCTGGTTTGGATGCTTCAGTTCATCAATCTGGTGACTTTAACAGCAATCGAACACGGCTATCCAAACGTGGTTCACCTTATTTAAGGCGTGCATTGTGGCAAGCTGCTTTTGTCGCTAGTAATCATGATCCGGCACTTTCACTCCATTATCAAAAGTTACGTCAACGTGGTAAGGCTCATGGTACAGCAGTTGGGGCCGTTGCACGCAAGTTAACGCATATTATTTTCGCAATACTTAGGGATAACAAACCTTACGAACCAAGACCAACTCTTGAATAATAACCCTCTTTCCAATTTAAAAATACATAGTTGGAAAGCTTATTTGACATGCCTAATTTTAAATATCACCACTTTTCAAGAATAGCTAAATACTTTTTCATTCTTCTCTTGACTTTTTATAGCTGGTCTTTTTCATTAATTTTAATATAATTAGAACTTTAAATGATAGCGTTTGCAGAGTTTATTTGATTAAGCTAAACTGTTAGAAGAGGGAGAAAAGGAGAGATCAAACAAATGGAGACACTTCAAGTAGGACGAGCTGAATTAACGTGGTTAAGTGGGGGTGTTAATTTCCTTGATGGAGGAGCGATGTTTGGGGTTGTACCCAAACCACTATGGAGTAAAAAATATCCGCAAAATGAAAAGAATCAGGTAGAATTAAGAACGGATCCTATTTTACTACAAATTGACGAGAAAAATTTTATCATCGATTCTGGCATCGGGAATGATAAATTAACAAGCAAACAATTGCGAAACTTTGGTGTTATGGAAGAATCATCTATCGAACATTCCCTTAAAGAATTAGGGCTAAGTATAACCGATATTGACGGTGTTTTAATGACGCACTTGCATTTTGATCATGCATGTGGGCTAACAAAGAAAGTTGATAATACATATCATTCTGTTTTTAAAGATATCCCAATATATACATCAGAAATAGAATGGTATGAGATGAGGAACCCGAATATTAGATCTGTAAATACTTACTGGAAGATGAACTGGGAACCAATTCAAGATCAAGTTAAAACATTTAATAAGGAATTAGAACTGCTTGATGGCTTAAAAATGATTCATACAGGGGGGCATAGCGACGGTCATTCCATTATTATATTTGAAGACGGTGAGGAGACATTTATCCATATGGCCGATATTATGCCAACACATGCACATCAAAATAAATTATGGGCACTCGCTTATGATGATTATCCAGTTACCTCTGTGCATCAAAAGGAAAAGTGGATGGAGTTTGGTTATCAGAAACAAGCATGGTACACATTTTATCATGATGCCTATTATCGAGCAATTCAATTTGACGAAACTGGAAAAAAAATGAATGAATTAAGGCGAGTAAGATATACGTATAAATAAAAATAGCTGCTATTATTAGATTGAGCAGCTATTTTCTTTCTTGTATATGTTGCGTAGATTCATTTTTATGATGCCGTTGGGATAGAATCAATAATTGCGCCTGTTTCTACATCTACATAAAATTCAAACTGCTTGTTTTCGCCATCAATATTACGAGTGACACCACCACGATATGCATTATACATAAGCCCATTTTTTTCAATTTCTTCTGGTTTCATATAAATCCACGATCCACTAATTGGGCCAGCTTTCTTAAAGGCTTCTTTAGCTTGTTTTAAAGCCTTTTCAGGAGTTACTTTTTGATAATGATTCATTTGCTGATGTGCTATAAAACCTGCAGCAAATCCTAGGCCAGCGACAAATAAAATATTTCTTTTACTCATAATAATTTCACCTCTAACTTAATTTTTACATCGAGTATGCCTCAATCGAATATAGCTAGAATATGTACAATCTAGTATACGACTTAACTTTAAGTATAACTTAAAAAGCAAAAAAAGAAAATCTTTCATTATAAAAGTGTGTAGTGGAAAAAAGGAAACGGTTTCCGTTATACTATATAAAGAAATTATATAAAGGTAGGGAAACTAATGAATCAAAGTACGCTACAATTGTTTAAAACATTGACTGAATTACAAGGTGCACCTGGTAATGAGCATCTTGTGCGTAATTTTATGAAATCGGAATTAGAGAAATATGCAGATGAAATTATTCAAGATAATCTTGGCGGTGTTTTCGGTGTAAAAAAGGGAGAAGGGCCGAAAGTAATGGTCGCCGGTCACATGGATGAAGTAGGCTTTATGGTCAGCCAAATTACGGAAGAGGGAATGATTCGTTTTCAAACGTTAGGTGGATGGTGGAGTCAAGTCTTATTAGCCCAACGTGTTCAAATTATGACTGATAACGGACCGATTACAGGAGTGATTGGATCTATTCCGCCACATAACTTAACAGATGCACAACGTAAAAAACCAATGGAAATAAAAAATATGTTAATCGATATTGGAGCCGATAATCGAAGAGATGCGCAGAAGATCGGTGTAAAACCTGGACAGTCCATCGTACCGATATGTCCATTTACGCCGATGGCAAATGATAAAAAAATACTTGCCAAAGCATGGGATAATCGATATGGTTGTGGACTTTCCATAGAACTGTTAAAAGAATTGCAAAATAAAACAGTTCCAAATCAATTATATTCCGGTGCTACTGTCCAAGAAGAAGTAGGTTTGCGTGGTGCACAGGTAGCATCAAACATGATTAACCCAGATATTTTTTATGCGCTCGATGCTTCTCCTGCCAATGATATGTCAGGTGATAAAAAAGAATTTGGACAACTGGGGAAAGGGGCGTTGCTGCGAATTTTTGATCGTACAATGATTACACATCGGGGCATAAGAGAGTTTATTCTAGATACAGCTGAATCCAACCATATTCCATATCAATATTTCATTTCACAAGGCGGTACTGATGCAGGTCGAGTGCATTTATCTAATAATGGAGTTCCGTCTGCAGTAATTGGTATTTGCTCACGCTATATTCACACTGCCGCATCGATGATTCATGTAGATGACTATCAGGCAGCAAAAGAATTATTAATTAAACTTGTTGAAACTACTGATTCGAACACATTACAACAAATTAAGAACCTTCACTAAGGAATAGAATAATAGGACAATAGTAAAAAAGAAATAAAAAAATTTGGCGAGGCGTGTTTATGAGAATAATTATCGGATCAAAGAATCCAACTAAATGGAAAGCAGTTCAAGATGTATTTGATACATATCAAGTTGATACGCTAAATGCTCCTTCACGCGTTTCCTCACAACCGTTTTCGGATGAGGAGACAAGAGAAGGTGCTATTAATCGTGCTTTACAATGTGCAGAATCCACACCTGGTGCAATCGGTATTGGCCTTGAAGGGGGAGTTATGTACATTAAAGATCAATTGTATTTATGTAATTGGGGAGCGCTTGTTACGGAAGATGAGAATATATATACAGCTAGCGGAGCTCGAATTGTGTTACCAATTGATATCGCTGAGCAACTAAAAGCAGGGAGTGAACTTGGTGATATTATGGATCAGTACACACGTAAAGAGGAGGTAAGAGAGAACGAGGGTGCTATTGGGATATTTACAAATGATTCCATTTCAAGGAGAAATATGTTTGTTCATGTTGTAAAACTATTGCGCGGGCAGTGGGAATATTGGATAAATAAATAAAGCAGCGACATTAGTTCGCTGCTTTCTTATTCGAAAATATAATTTAGTACATCGAGTGCTTGGTCTATGTTTTCAACTGTCACATTAGCTTTGTTAGACAGCTCCTTTAACGGATGTATCAATGACTCTGGACGTATGAGAATGGTTGGCTTATTCATTGTAATAGCTGCACTTGCATCCATAGCTGTGTTCCATTGCTTATATTTTTCGCCAAATAATGCAATCACGATATCTGATTTTTGCATTAAAACTTGAGTTCGTAAATTATTAATACTAGAAGCAGCATCATCTCTATACATTTTACCAGGCTGTTCCCCTAAAATATTGTCTCCTATATCATCTGATAAATCATGATTTGTCTGAGGTGCTACAAAATTGAGCGGGAGTTTCTTTTTTCTTGCCTTCTCCTCAAATTCATTACGCCAATCATCATGAATTTGTCCCGCCAAATAAACGGTTAATTCCATAAAGGTCCCTCCACTATAAAAGTTGTTTAGCAACATTTTATCATGTTGCCAAATATTCTGCCTATTTAAACATATAATAGATTCTATTTTATGTAAAGAGCACCGTATTAATATCTATAGAGGGAGTGTCAGCCTAAAAAATTATGTTCAAAAATAATCTGGATAATTGCAACACAACGTAATCATAGATATGATATTAAGAGAAATGGAGGTTACGTATTTGAAAACGTTGAAAACAAGTGAAGAATTTACTGATTTAATAAATAGTGACAATATCATCGCTCTATTTACCGCAGATTGGTGCCCGGACTGTCGAGTGATTGAGCCGATTTTGCCAGAGATAGAGGAAGCATTTTCTGATTATCATTTTGTTATGATTGATAGGGATTCATTTATAGATCTATGCCAGCAATATGATGTGTTTGGAATACCGAGTTTTATTGCTTTTCGTAAAGGAAGAGAAATAGGTCGTTTTGTGAGTAAAGAACGAAAAAGTAAAGAAGAAATTGTTGAATTTATAGAAACATTACCTGTATAGAAATCAGCCTCAGCTAGGAGGGTATAAAATGAAAATGACCAGTATAAAAATGAAGAAAATACTAGAGAACAGGCTTTCAAGCCAGATTATCGAATGTCTTACAATCGCGATAAAGATACTTTTCGCATAGAGTGGAAAGAGTCCAAAAAGGGTATTAAAATTAAGTTACCCAATATTATTGCAAAGTACAATGAACGGGGAGAAGAGGCGATCGATGAACTGGAGGATCATATAATTGAAGCACTTAGAATTATGAATGAAGAGCATCATTTATCAGGGATGGAAAAACAAATTTTTCCTGTTATTCGAGCGACTTCATTCGCCTCTGAAACAAAAAGTGGGATAAAACTTGTCACGAACGACCACACTGCGGAAACACGTATCTATTATGCGCTTGATCTTGGGAAATCATATCGTTTAATTGACGAAAATATGCTTAAAAACGAGCAATGGACGAAAGAGCGTATTGATGAAATTGCAACTTTTAACTTACGGTCCTTAGCTAATGATTATAAAACAGATCGTGTAGCAAATAACGACTTTCATTTCATAGCAACACAGGATGGCTATGATGCCAGTCGGATATTAAATGAGGCATTTCTAGAAGAAATGAAGGCAAATAGTAAAGGTGAACTTGCTGTCGCTGTACCTCATCAAGATGTACTGATTGTAGCTGACATTATGAATAAAACTGGGTATGATATATTAGCACAAATGACTATGAAATTTTTTGCAGAAGGACGTATTCCAATTACATCACTTCCTTTCATTTATGAGGATAAGGCACTTGAGCCAATCTTTATTCTTGCGAAAAACCGACCAAAAAAGAATTAGAATAGGATGATTGTTTATGGATGTATTTTATAATTCTAAGGGTATAGGGGATGTTCTAATCATTCCAATACGAAAAGTCGATCGATATAATATAAAGCATGCAAATTATGGAGATATTACTAAAATCTTGGGTGGAAATGGGGAAATAGCAGGTTATAATATTTTTCATGCTTCAAAATATTTTGATCTCAACGGTGAAGGCAGGCTGGAAATGACCGAGGGCATGTTAGAACAACTACAAACATTATTTGATCAAAATCATTTAAACGATTCACTTGACTTTGATTTGACACCAAAATTTGTTGTTGGTTATGTAATAAGTAAAACCAAGCACGAAAATGCGGATAAGCTAAGTGTTTGCCAAGTAGACGTTGGCAATGAAAAATTACAGATTGTATGCGGTGCCCCAAATATTGATCAAGATCAAAAAGTTGTTGTTGCAAAAGTAGGAGCAACGTTGCCTAGTGGATTAAAGATTAAACCGACAGAATTAAGAGGGGTATCTTCGAATGGTATGATATGCTCACAAAAAGAATTAGATTTACCAAATGCCCCTTCGGAAAAAGGTATTTATATACTTGACGATATGTATGAAATCGGGGAACGATTTGAATTCTAATTTATGAGCAACCTGAGTCTGGCTAGACAAGGGTTGCTTTTTGATTGTCAGACAATTTTACTCTGTCATGTTCTGATTAATTTAATCTACAAATACGAAGTAAAACTGGTAAAATATATCATAGATCAATTTTTATAGAAATGAGTGAACGATATGTGGGAACAATGGAAGGAAAAAATTAAAAACTTGTTTCTAACTGAAGTAGAAGAAGAGGGAAAAGTAGTAGAAGAAATAGAGGGGAATAAAAAGAGTCAATCTTACAACAAAAGGAACGAACACACGATTCATCCTCATATTCAACCAAAAGTAATGTATCAATATCCAAATAAAAAACCGTTTCGTTTTCCAGTTATTCCTGATGACTCTGAAAATGAAATGGAAAAACCAGCATATAAACGACGAGAAAGCAAAAGTACGGAACAAAATTACAAAGTGAATCGGTTATCAAACAAGCAAACATACCAACAGCAAAAACCGAGACAGAAAAAGGTAGAAAAAGAAAATAAAACACCATTTACACCGAGCCAAGTACCATCACCAATATATGGCTATCAAAAACGAGACTCAAAAGATGTTAATACAACTCCAACATTTATTAGAAATAAAAACGAAAATGCTGATCATTTTAAAAGTCAACCAACATACCAGCAAACAGATCGAATTCGTAATAATCCTCGCTCAAAGCCTGATGAAGGGCATGAAACACAGCACTTTGAACCTGAACATACACATGCAGAGCCAATAGAAAAGAGTACAGATGAGAAAAAATACGTAAATGAAAGAATAAATCAAGAACCAGAAAGAGAGCAAGATACGCCTATTCGTTATAATAAAAAGGAAAAGCCAGTTGAAAGTAAACATCCATATCCCTCATTCAAAAACAAAAAAGAGAGGGAGAAGAAGAAATCTAATCAAATACCGTTTAATGTCATTATGACTCCGTTAGATAAGAAAAAACTAATGGATAAAAATCGTCAAACACAATCTGTAAAAAAGAAAGAAAATGTCATATCCAAAAAGAAGAACAACCCTTTTCCCAATCACTTACTAAATGATCCAGAGCAAAAGAGCAATAGTGACCGTGCGTGGGTAAGTCATCAACAGGAATTACTTGAAGAAACGTTAAAACATTTTAATGTACGTGCAAAAGTAGTTAATGCAACGCAAGGACCGTCAGTTACTAGATTTGAAGTACAGCCCGAATTAGGTGTGAAAGTAAGTAAAGTAAAGAATTTAAGCGATGATTTAAAATTGAATATGGCCGCGAAAGATATTAGGATAGAGGCACCTATTCCTGGTAAAAATACAATAGGAATTGAAATACCGAATCCAAAACCACAGTTAGTGGGACTGCAGGAAATTTTTGATACAGATTCTTTTAAACAGAGCGAATCCCCTTTAACCGTTGCATTGGGGTTGAGTATTGAAGGCCAGCCAAAGATCACTAATATTTCTAAGATGCCTCATGGGCTTATAGCTGGAGCAACGGGATCGGGCAAAAGTGTGTGTATTAATACAATACTAATAAGTCTTTTATATAAAGCGAATTATCAAGATGTTAAGTTTTTATTAATCGATCCGAAAATGGTTGAGCTTGCCCCATATAATGGTATACCACATTTAGTATCTCCTGTTGTTACGGATGTGAAAGCGGCAACTGCTGCTTTAAAATGGGCAGTAAGTGAAATGGAAGAAAGATATGAAAAATTCGTTCATGAAGGGGTACGGGATATTACGCGATTTAATCAAACAATGGAGCAGCAGAAACGTTCTTCCGAGAAAATGCCGTTTATTGTTATTGTAATTGATGAATTAGCTGATTTGATGATGGTTTCCCCACAAGATGTTGAAGATGCTATATGCCGTATTTCACAAAAAGCCCGTGCTTGCGGTATACATCTACTAGTGGCAACGCAAAGACCGTCTGTAGATGTTATTACTGGTCTAATTAAAGCCAATATACCAACAAGAATTGCTTTTAGTGTATCCTCTCAAGTAGATTCTAGAACAATTATTGATAATGCTGGAGCAGAAAAATTATTAGGGAAAGGTGATATGTTATTCATTGAAAACGGAGCTGGGAAAAGCATACGATTGCAAGGCGCATTTGTCTCCGATGAGGAAATAGAAAGAGTAACAAATCATGCCCGATCAATTGCAGAGCCGAATTATTTATTTGAACAAGATCAATTATTAGAGAAAATGACCATTGACGAAGAAGAGGATGAATTACTGCAAGACGTGATTGAGTTTGTTCTAGATCAAGGCAGTGCAAGTACTTCAATGTTACAAAGGCGTTTT
Source organism: Virgibacillus alimentarius (assembly GCF_000709085.1). Lineage (GTDB taxonomy): Bacteria > Bacillota > Bacilli > Bacillales > Amphibacillaceae > Virgibacillus_B > Virgibacillus_B alimentarius. Next base: position 18,794 of record NZ_JFBD01000104.1, read on the forward strand.
AAAATAGGCTATAATCGTGCAGCACGCTTAATTGACACATTAGAAAATAGAGGTATCATTTCTCAGCAAAATGGCAGTAAACCAAGAGATATTTTAGTATCAAGAGCACAATTAGATCAGCAGCATCAGTGATATTAACGACAAGAGGTCTTTTTTAAGCTTGTGCGGTTCTAACTATTTATATAAGATAAGAGATAAATGAAATTAGTTTAAGGAGAAAATCTTATGAAAGAGATCGAAAAAAAATTAGAGGGGAAAATAAAGCGTCTAACCAATAAAACATTCAAATTTGATAAACGAATTAAAGAAGGGTGGTTTTCTGCTGTTTACTTTTTAAAAACAAAGGAAATAGCAGAAAAGAAACTTCCTAAAAATCACGTTACCATGCAATTTTTTCAAAAAGGAAATGCTGTTTTATGTGGAACAGATGAGGCTATTGCCCTAATACATACATTTGCAGAAGATCCCGAGAAACTAGAAATTCATTCATTGAAAGACGGCGACAAAATCGGTCCGTATGAATCTGTACTGACGATATCCGGCGCATATCAGCAATTTGGTTTTTTGGAAGGAATAATAGACGGGATATTGGCAAGAAGAACATCTGTAGCTACAAATGTATATAATGTGGTAAAAGCGGCTAGATCTTCCGGGAAACAAAAACCTGTTATTTTTATGGGGGATCGTGATGATCACTTCACTCAACAAGCTGGTGATGGATATGCTGCTTTTATTGGTGGTTCCACAGCCCAAGCAACACACGCAATGAATGAATGGTGGGGTAAAAAAGGAATGGGAACGATGCCACATGCCATGATTCAAATGTTTCGCGGTGATGTTGTTGCAGCTTCTAAAGCTTATTATGAAATGTATCCAGAAGATGAACTTGTATCTCTTGTAGATTATAATAATGACGTGATTACAGATTCACTAAGAGTAGCTCGTGCTTTTGGGAATGATTTAAATGCAGTACGCATTGACACATCAAGAACACTGGTTGATAAATATTTTCTTAGAAATCACCACTTAATGGGGACGTTTGATCCAAGAGGTGTGAATCCGGAGCTTGTTTTTGCGCTTCGAAAAGCTTTAGATGAAGAAGGGTTTACGCATGTTCAAATCATGGTTAGCGGTGGATTTACAGAAGATCGCATTAACCGTTTTGAAAAGTTAGGTGTACCAGTAGATATGTACGGGGTAGGTGGCAGCTTATTAAAAATAAATATTGGCTTTACTGGGGACAATGTATTGTTAAATGGGACTCCTGCTGCTAAAGAAGGACGAAGATATCGGCCCAACCCAAGGCTTGAGAAAGTTGCGTATACGAAGCAGGATAAATAAAATAATGAAAAAAGAATTTTCTATTTTACTCCTTACAATGGTTTGCTATAATTACTAGATAGTTGTAAAATTATTAATTGGATATTAGTGAGATTTTTCACACATACACTTGGAGGTTCTTTTTATGACAACTTACCATTTTATTGGTATAAAGGGGACTGGAATGAGTGCACTTGCACATATTCTTCATGATTCCGGAGAAACAGTACAAGGATCTGATGTAGAAAAGCGTTTTTTTACTCAAGAAGCATTAGAACAAAAAGACATTCCTATACTACCTTTTTCAAAAAAAAATATTAAACAAAATGACATCGTTATAGCTGGTAATGCTTTTTCAGAAGATCACATTGAAATTATGGAAGCGAAGAGACTAGGTGTTACCTTTTATAAATACCACGAATTTTTAGGAGAATGGTTGAAACAATATATTAGTATTGCTGTTACAGGGGCTCATGGAAAAACATCTACAACGGGGCTATTGGCACATGTGCTAAATGAAACATTGCCAATTTCCTATTTAATTGGTGATGGTACAGGGAAGGGACATGTAGATAGCAAATATTTTGTTTTTGAAGCCTGTGAATACAGACGACATTTCTTACAATATGAACCAGATTATGCAATTATGACAAATATTGATTTTGACCATCCAGATTATTTTACAAGTATTGATGATGTGTTTGATGCTTTCCAATCGATGGCTGATCGAGTCAAAAAGGGGATTATTGCTTGCGGGGACGATGAACAGCTCCAACAAATACAAGCAAAAGTTCCGGTTGTTTATTATGGCTTTTCCTCAACAAACGATTTTCAAGCTCAAAATGTAACGGAAACCGAAGATGGAACAACGTTTGATGTTTTTGTCCGTAATACGTATTACGAAACATTTACAATTCCTATGCATGGGAATCATAACATTTTAAACGCCCTTTCTGTTATTGCGATTTGTCAATACGAAGGTATTGAAGCGAAAAATATAAAAGCATTAAGCACATTCCAAGGGGTGAAACGTCGTTTTACGGAGAAAAAAGTAGGGAATCAGATTTTGATTGATGATTATGCACATCATCCAAAAGAAATTACTGCAACAATTGAATCAGCAAGAAAAAAATATACAGACAAAAATATTGTAGCTATTTTTCAACCACATACATTTACGAGAACAAAAACATTCTTACAAGAGTTTGCCGATAGTTTAAGCTTAGCAGACGCCGTCTATTTATGTGATATTTTTGGATCGGCCAGGGAAGATAATGGAACACTTACGATTAACGACTTACAAAAGTTGCTTCCAAATAGTACTGTTTTACAGCTCTCACAAATTGATATATTGCAAACTTATGAGGATAGTGTATTGATATTTATGGGAGCCGGAGATATACAAAAGTTTCAACAAACGTATGAGGGAAAATTAGTAAATAAAACGATTAATCAAATAAAAAATACTTAATTCAAAGGAGTCTGTATAAATAAGAACATGAAATGCTTTTAAAAGTTTACAGTTCATATGGTATGATACAGATTCTTTTTTGCTTCCTCAAAAAGTTTCCTCGTATTATTTAAAATAAAAAAGGTTTTTTTACATATTTGTAGAAAATAGAAGATTAGAAGAATAACTAGATTTGTTTGGTAGCATCAGTTGTTTGAAATCTTACGGTTTGTATATAAAGTGATATGTAAGAAATGTTTATCCAATGCCTTTTAGGGTAATTATGATTAAAACGACGCAATACTGAACGTGTACTATCAAATAACACAGTCTCACTATCAACATTACTATAGGATCGAAGGAGTGGATCATACGATGATAATTATGTTATACATTGCTGCATTAATTTTTGCCGTTGCTTTTGCTGTACTGGTAGTATACTTAGTAAAGACACTTAAAGCATCGCAACGTACGATGAATAATGTTACTGGTACCTTAGAAGGTATTGAGAAGCAGATGGAAGGTATAACTGCGGAAACAACGAATTTATTAAATAAAACAAACAAATTAGCGGATGACATCAATTATAAATCATCTAAATTAGATGGAGTTTTTGATGGCGCGAAAGATCTTGGACAAACTGTTAAAGATTTTAACGAATCTTTAAGTCAGATATCTGACAATATAACGAAGGCAGCTTCCAAAAATCAAGACAAAGCTACACAGGCAGTAAAATGGGGAACGGCAGTACTGAATTTGTGGAAAAAGAAGTAAAAAAACTTAAAAATAAGACTGGGAGGGATAATATGGAGGATAATATTAATAGTAAAGACTTTATTATTGGAACTTTAATAGGTGGGATCATAGGTGCTAGTGTTGCACTCGCATTTGCACCAAAATCAGGAAAAGAATTAAGAGAAAATCTTAATCAAGGCGCAATGCAAGCGAAAGACCGCGCAAACAACTGGAAGACAATTGTACAGGAAAAGGGAAGCGGCTTTAAAGGTAAGGCGTTGGAAAAAGGATCAGATTTAAGAAGAAAAGCTGTAGATCAAACAGCTCAGCTAACTAAAACTGTTACGAATAAGACAAAAGATCTTGCAAGGTCAACACAAAACAAATTGGACGAAAAGAAAAAACAAGCAGAGGAATCGATTGAAAAGGTAGAAACCGCTGCGGAGAAACTTGAAAATACAGCTGAAAGTGTAAAACAGTAGTTTCCTCTATAAAACTGGGCTAGAAAACTTTAGCCTGGTTTTTTTAATTTCATTTTTCCAGATGCTTACATTAAATTAGCTATTAAAATAATCGGAAGTGAAAGAATATTAATTTATTTTGAAATTTTGGATGACAAAATGAATTCTTTGAGCTATAATGGTTCCTAAATTATTAAAAATGTGTGCTGGGGGGCATCTATAATGACAAACAATGAAATGGAAATTTTAAGAAATCAAATGGATGATTTAAACTTACAAATCCTTGATTTAATTAATGAACGAGCAAAAGTAGTTCAGCAAATAGGTGAAGTAAAAGAAAAGCAAAGTATGAAGCGATTTGATCCTGTTCGTGAGCGGGATATGCTTAATCAAATTACAACACATAATGATGGCCCTTTTGAAAACTCTACAATTGAACACATTTTTAAAGAAATTTTCAAGGCAAGTTTAGAGCTTCAAGAGGACGACCATCGAAAAGCATTGCTTGTATCGCGTAAGAAGAAATCCGAAGATACTATTATTAATGTAAAAGGCGAACAAATCGGTGATGGTAATCCACATTATGTGATGGGGCCATGTGCAGTTGAAAGTTATGAACAGGTAGCTCAAGTAGCTGCAGCTGTAAAAAATAAAGGTATTAAACTTCTGCGGGGTGGAGCTTTTAAACCACGCACTTCTCCATACGATTTCCAGGGGCTTGGTGAAGAAGGACTGCAAATTTTAAAACAGGTTGCAGACGAGTATGACTTAGCTGTAATAAGTGAAATTGTGAATCCGGCAGATATAGAAAAAGCAGTTGATTATCTGGATATTATTCAAATTGGTGCAAGAAACATGCAGAATTTTGAATTATTAAAAGCAGCTGGAGATGTTAATAAACCAGTATTGCTTAAACGCGGAATGTCAGCCACAATATCAGAGTTTACTAATGCGGCAGAATATATTATTTCTCGTGGAAACAGTAATATTATCTTATGTGAACGAGGAATTAGAACCTATGAAAAAGCAACAAGAAATACACTAGATATTTCAGCAGTACCGATTTTAAAGCAAGAAACGCATTTGCCAGTTATGGTTGATGTTACACATTCCACAGGTCGAAGAGATTTGCTTTTACCAACAGCTAAAGCTGCACTTGCAATTGGGGCTGATGGAGTTATGGCAGAAGTTCATCCAGACCCAGCCGTAGCTCTTTCTGACTCTGCACAACAAATGGATTTAGGCATGTTTGATAATTTTATGAATGAATTAGAAAAACATCTGACAGTTCATTCTTAAGAATATGAAATAAGGGGATAATCCTATTAGGATTATCCCCTTATTTTTGTGTTTTTTTCAATCGTAGAGTATGATAAAGTTAATAGCGACAAGTGTTAGAGATCAGCGAGGAGGAAGAATGAAATGAATATAACAATATATGATGTAGCAAGAGAAGCAAATGTATCAATGGCAACTGTTTCTCGGGTTGTGAATGGTAATCCAAATGTTAAGCCGACAACACGCAAGAAGGTTTTAAATACGATTGAACAATTGGGGTATCGGCCAAATGCAGTTGCAAGAGGTTTAGCTAGTAAAAAAACAACAACAGTAGGAGCAATTATTCCAGATATATCAAGTATTTTCTTTGCAGAATTAGCCAGGGGAATTGAGGATATAGCTACAATGTATAAGTATAATATGATTTTGAGTAATTCTGACCAAAATAAAGATAAAGAATTACAACTTATAAATACGATGCTTGAAAAACAGGTAGATGGGATTTTATTTATGGGAGGAAATATTACGCAAGAACATGTTGAACAGTTTTCTAGTTCTCCTGTACCTGTAGTCTTAGCAGCAACATATGATGAAACCAACTCTATCCCATCTGTAAATATTGATTATGATGTGGCAGCATATGAAGCAACAAAGTTTCTAATCGGCGAGCATCATACACATCCTGCCTACATTTCTGGTGAAAAGGATTCACATATTAGTAAATTGAAATATAAAGGTTACGCAAGAGCGTTAGAAGAATCCTCTATACCTATAAAAGAAGAGTATATTGTACAAGGGGATTTTTCTTATCAGTCTGGTATTGAAGCAGCAAATGAATTATTGGAATTAGAAAATAAGCCAAACGCTGTTTTTGTTGCAGCTGATGAAATGGCATTAGGAGTAATTCATGGCGCACAAGATAAAGGGCTCAGTGTACCTCAAGATCTTGAAGTATTTGGCTTTGATAATACTAGGTTGGCAACGATGGTACGACCAACGTTATCAACGATTGTTCAGCCAATGTATGATATTGGTGCTGTGGCAATGCGTTTATTAACAAAATTTATGAATAAAGAAGAAGTTGTTGAGAAAAAAGTTGTTTTACCCCACAGAGTTATTGAGAGAAACTCAACTATATAAAATTAATGCCGATATATACTATAAATGATAGTTTGAGGAGAATATAGCATGAAAAAGAGAGATTTATTAACTCCAATCGGCATCACATTAGGTTTTATTATGATTATGTTAGCTATTTTATCGAAGGATGATTCGGGGGGGACCGCTTCCTTTATGGATATTTCATCCATATTTATTGTTATTGGCGGTTTAATTGCCTCATTGTTAATAAACTTCAAATGGGAGCAAATTAAATTAGTTGGAAAAATCTTTAGGAAAGCATTCTATCAAAATGGACAACAATTGCCTAATTTAATTAAAATACTTATACGTCTTTCAGAAAAGGCTAGAAGAGAAGGTTTGCTTGCACTAGAAACTGAATTAGATGATATAGAAGATCCGTTTCTTCGTAAAGGTATTATGCTAGCAGTGGATGGAATTGAGCATGATGTGATTCATGATATCATGGATGCGGAAATTACAGCATTAGAAGAACGACACTATAAAGGCAGAGAGATTATTGTGAAATCAGGTGAGTATGCACCTTCTTGGGGAATGATCGGTACATTAGTTGGTCTTGTTCTTATGCTGAGAAATCTACAGGATCCATCTTCCTTAGGACCAAATATGGCGGTCGCTTTATTAACTACACTTTATGGAACTGTTCTCGCCAACCTGGTCTTCCTTCCGATCGCTAACAAATTGGAAAATAAAACTGAAGAAGAGATATTTTATAAACAAATAATTATTGAAGGTATTATTGGAATTCAGTCCGGGCAAAATCCACGGATTTTAGAAGAAAAACTGAGCGCTTTTCTCTCTCGTGAAATGAAAACTACATTTGAAGAAACACGAGAACAAATTGCTTTCGACGAGGAGAATACGAATGAAGCGTAGAAGAATGAATAGAGGCAAAAACAGTGGAGCGCCTAAGTGGATGGTCACCTATTCAGATATGATTACGCTTATTCTTGTTTTCTTTATCCTTTTGTTTTCCATGTCTCAAATAGACTCTACCAAATTTGAAGCTATATCGGATTCATTTCGCAATCGAATGATTCTGGATTTTTACCCATCATCAATTCCAATGGAACATCCATCCGAAAATTCTGCACAAATGGCTAATAAGGATATCCAAAAAGAAATGAAGTCCGCTAAGTTCATAAACGAAATGAAATCAAAACAAGAAAATTCTTTAGACAAGTTGATGAAAGATGTGAAAGGATATCTAGATAAAAACGATTTAAATAATGTGATTTCTGCTAATAGAACGGAAAGAGGGGTTGTATTAGTCTTACAAGAGAGTATTTTGTTTGATACAGCCAAAGCGGATATTTTAGATCCTGGCAAAGAGTTCCTGGAAAAAATCGGCTCTCTTTTAGCAGAATTACCTAATAATGTTAGAGTTGAAGGTCATACGGATAGTAGACCAATAGCTTCCTATACTTATCCTTCCAATTGGGAATTATCTGGAGCTCGGGCAAGTAGTGTTACAAGATACCTAATAAATAACCATGATTTAGATGTAGCACGATTCAGTATTGCTGGTTATGGTGATACAAACCCTGTAGAACCAAATACAACAGGTGAGAATATGAGTAAAAACAGAAGAGTTGAGATTGTTATTTTAGAAGATGGGGAAGGATCTAACGTTGATTAAGATGATTAAAAGGAGATGACCTTAAAGAAGTCATCTCTTTATTGTTTTAAAACTATTTATCCATTTTTTGGTTTTGCATATTTTAGTGCATTTAATAAAAGTTTATTGTTTTTTTCATTAATTTCTTTCCTTCTTGGAATATCTGGGATAATCTTTTTATCATCATGCCATTTTTCTGGTAAGGAAACAGGAGATTTTTTTTGCCATTTTGTTATCCATTTGGAAGGCATAGAACCTTCCTGCAACTTACCATTTTTCATAACATTCCATATCTGTGCCCATGCGCGGGGAACAACACGCCACATATCATAGCCACCACCGCCAAGAGCAATCCATTTGCCATTAGTGTAAGTATGTGCTAAATGATGGGCAAGCATCGGTATTTTTTCGTATGTTACCATCGTTGTACATAAATGAGTTAATGGATCAAAGCAATGAGCGTCAGCACCATTTTGTGTAACAATAACATCAGGCTTAAAAAATTCAATGATTTCTCTGAAAGCGGATTCATAAAGGTGTAAAAATGATTCATCTTGCGTAAAGGCATCTACAGGTAAATTAAACGCATAGCCATGCCCTTTTTTAATTCCACGTTCATTGGTGTTTCCAGTACCTGGAAAAAGGTATCTGCCGGTCTCGTGAATGGAAAGCGTACAAACATTCGGATCGTCATAAAATGCCCATTGAACTCCATCTCCATGGTGAGCATCCGTATCTACGTATAGTACTCTTAAGTTATATTTTTCGCGAATATATTTGATTGCTATGGCACCATCATTATAGATACAGAAGCCAGAAGCTTTTCCTTTAAAGCCATGATGAAGTCCACCCCCTAAGTTAAGCGCATGATTCACATGATTTCCAAGTACAGCGTCTACTGCTGTTAATGTTGCACCAACCAGGTAACAGGATGCTTCATGCATATTTGGAAACATAGGTGTGTCCTCTGTTCCAATGCCATATTCCATCCCCTGGTTTTTTGTTAGTTTTCCAATACTAGCTTTTTTCACTGCTTCAATATAGGCATGGTCATGAAAAAGCAATAGCTCTTCGTCTTTTGCACTGCGAGGTTTCAGGATATCACTGTCTTCTAATGTATTTGCATACTGCAATAATTCTTTAGCCAATAATACCCTTTTTTGGTTAAAGGGATGATCCGGATAAAAATGATATTTTAAAAGTGCGTCTGAGTAAACAAATGCAGATTTACACTTCATAGTTTTGGAACTCCATTAAATTATTTGGCCACATTAGTTCATATCCCGCCTCTTTTAAATCTTGTATAACCGGTGAGGGATTCATTGTCTGGATACGAAATACAAGGACTTTATAATTTGGGTCATCTTTATATGGGTATACTAATAATGACGTAATGTTTGCTTTTCGCTTACCAAAAACAGCAGCAACCTCGGGCAGAATACCTGGTTTATGTGGCACTTTGACTTCAATGTGAGAGCTTTGGACATGAGTACCTGTCAATTGAATTAATGTATAAAACATATCTTTTTCTGTCACAATTCCTACGAGTTGATTTTTGCTGACAACAGGTAATGATGAAAACTCCTCATCATAAAATATACGAGCAATTTCTTCCACAAAATCTAATGGGTGTATTGTAATAACGGGATGACTCATAATGGTTTGAATTTCTTTATGAAGATCTGCTTGTTTTGGATTTTTGTCGAATATTGACGGACTTGCATCTCTTATATCACGGTCTGATACAATTCCAATGACGGATTGTTCCTCATCTACGATAGGAATATGTCTAATATGTTGTTCCTGTATTAATCGTAAGGCTTCTGCTATTGTTGCTGTCGGTGGAAGTGTTGTTACATTTGTTTGCATAATATTTTCTATGAACATTTAAAACCCCTCCCTCATATTCCGGTATTGATGCCGTTGTAAAAATCTTAGTTTATCAAATTGTTTAATTGATACGTCAGGAACATTTTTGCCAATACGAACCATAAGGCAATTCGCAGGATGAGAAATAATCTCTGGATCATCTGTAGGGGATGGTACTAATCCGCCAGCAGCCATCATCTTTTCCATAACCTTTCGATAATCCCAAATACTTAATTTTGTCCCTTTCATATCCCAATGCCAATAGTATTCAGTAGAAATGATAATATAATTTTCCATATATTCATCTGACATTGAGACCTGCAATAGTTTCGAAGCAATTTTTACTGCACGGTAAGCAGGGATTACTTCTATGGCTCCTAAAACAAGAAGATCTTCCATCTTGAATTTGGACCATCGTTCGAGTGGGTCTGCATGTAAATAAGTTACATATCCGATAATTGTGTGTTCGGTTCTGGCAATAACAATACGTCCTTCAGGAAAATCAGCGATACTTAAAATAGCTTCAAATTGCTTTGGAGCAGGTCGAAAAGCTGTTAAATCTTCATGGAAATGGTATTTTGACAGTTCGCTCGAAGGCAGTGGCCCCTCAATGATGATTGTTCCATTAGGGGTGTTCACTTTTGAAGATTGATAGGTTTTTGTATGTTTCATTAACTCACCACCTGAGAATGTGTTGGGAAATCTTCAGTTTATTTATATTATACAAGATAGTGTATTAAATTTTTAGTATTTAGAACAATATATTGTTTATTACGAGAAAAAAGAAGAGGACAGACCCTCTTCTTTTTTTCTCGTAGTCTAGGAAATTATAAATCTTTGTACCTGTGCGTTAAGTGGGTCTAGCCACGTCCAGCTTCAGCGCCCATCGACA
>NZ_JFBD01000105.1 GCF_000709085.1 Virgibacillus alimentarius
GTTCAATCCGCAAGGGGGAAAAGAATTGTCCCAAATGATCCTAAGACCATTATCTAGGAACATCACACAACGTCCAAGAGATTTAACATATTTATCATTTCATTATTTAAACTCCAAATGAGTTACCTGGAACGGATGGCGGCGACTCCTGCGGGAAAAGCATGAGTCTTGAGACCCCGCAGGAAGTGAACTTCTTCCGAGGAGGCTCAAGCCATGCCCGCGGAAAGCGTCCGCCAGCAGTGAAGGGTAACGGAGTTACGCTCAAAGTGTTATTAGGTAGATTGAAAATAATTAATAAGAAAATATTTAAGACTAAACATATTATACGAGGGGGAGGATCGATGATGAAAAAAGGAATTGGACACTATAATATTGGGGATTCATTCGAAGATTTTATGTTAATAAAGGAAGCTACAAAGGGTGTCGCAAGTAATGGAAAACCTTTCTTGACCTTGATATTGCGAGATGTTACTGGAGAAATTGACGCGAAACTCTGGGATGCTTCAAAAGATGACGAGGAGACATTTATAGCAGAGCAGATTATTAAATTGAAAGGGGAAGTTAATCAATTTCGTGGAAGAGCACAGTTGAAAATTTTCTCTATTCGGCCGGCAAACCCTGCGGATGGTGTACAAGTTTCTGATTTTATCGAAAAGGCTCCAGTTAAGAAAGAAGTATTAATGGAGAAAATAACAGAAGCGATTTTCGAAATGCAAAATCCTTCTATACAACGTATCGTAAGGGCATTTGTTACCAAATATCAGGAAGCATTGTTAACTTATCCAGCAGCTTCCAAAAATCATCATGAATATGTATCAGGCTTAGCGCACCATATCGTTAGTATGCTTTCAATTGCGAAAGAATTACATATTCTTTACCCAAAACTTAATAAAGATTTGCTCTATGCGGGAATTATTTTACATGATCTTGGCAAATTAAAAGAACTATCCGGTGTAGTATCCACAACATACACACTAGAAGGGAAATTGTTAGGCCATATTTCCATGATGGTAGAAGAAATTGGGCAAATTGCAAAAGAGCTCCAAGTTGAGGGAGAAGAAGTGGTCATTCTGCAGCATCTAGTATTAAGCCATCACGGTAAAGCAGAATGGGGAAGTCCGAAGCCGCCCTTGGTCAGGGAAGCGGAAGTATTGCATTTGATTGATTTAATTGATGCAAAAATGAATATACTTAATAGAGCCTTGGATAAAGTAAATCCAGGTGAGTTTACTGCACGCTTATTTGCTATGGATAATCGATCATTTTATAAGCCATTATTCGAGGAAAACTAGGTGATAGTCATTTTTTTATCTCTTTGTTCATATAAATGAAGTAGATATTATTGGACAAGGGAGGCTTAAAGATGATTGTAGGAGTGCCTTGGTGGGTTTTTTTAATGATTCTTTTCATCTTTTTTAGTGGATATATGGCTTTTCGGGCAATACGTGCTGAAAAGAAGCTTGAACAACAATTTATTGAAAGTGAAGGCAAAGTCTATATGGACCGTCTGGAAGAAGCACGAAAAAAACAAAAGGATCGACAATTATAAATATATATAAAAGAAGCTGTTGCAAACTTTACAGGTGCAACAGCTTTATCCTTTATCCCTATTGTTTTTGTGGACTATCTTTTTTGAACATATCTTTATACTCTTCAATCTGTACGTTGATGTCAGCATCTTCGAGTAGGTTGGTTATTTTTTCTTGAGCTTCCATTGGATCGATTTTCTCTGAAATCAACTCACGACGTATGTCATCTTTATTCTCTTTAAGAGAGCCGATGTCTTCTTCACTTTCACGCTTATCATTTACTTTGATGATGTGAAAACCAAATTGAGTTTGGATAGGGTCGCTAACTTCGCCTTTTTTCATGCTGTATGCTGCATCTTCAAAGGCTGGGTCCATTTCACCTACAGAAAAATAGCCTAATTTTCCACCATCATCTTTATTAGATTCATCTGTTGAATACTCCTCGGCTAATTTTGCAAAGTCTTCTCCATCATCTAATTTTTTCTTAATTTCTTTTGCAGTCTTTTCATCTTCAACTAAAATGTGTTGAGCCTTGATTTCAGTTTTCATACGCTCATACTGTTTTTTGATTTCTTTATCTTTAATTTCCACATCTTCACTTAATGCAGCTTCTTGCAATAAACTTTCGCGAATTACCTTACGAAAAGCTTCTTCATCTTCAAAGCCTTGTTGTTGAAGTACCATTTCAAACTGATCTCCAAGTTCATCCTTAACTTTCTTTACCTCTTTATCAACTTCTTTATCTTTTACATCATATTTATCTTCTAGTACTTTCATTGTTACTAATTCATTTAATACTTGTTCTCCATGGCGATCTTTTAACTCCTCATAAAAGTCTTCCTTGGAGATATCTCCGGCTTTCGATTCAACCACGACATCTGGGTCAGAATCATTTGAGCCGCATGCAGCTAAACCGAGAAAACTTGCAGATAGTGTGACAGCTATTACTAATTTTTTCATCCACGAACACTCCTAATCTAATTGTATCCAATTCACTTAAACTAAAGATAAATATAACATACTTTCCTACTGAAAACACAGTATTATCAATTTCCCTTTTTCTTATTTTGCTCAACGTTCATGTAAGTTTATACCATTGCATTTAAAATTCGTAAATAAGAGGAAAAAAGGAGTATAAGAACCATTACGTTTACCATTCGAAAAGTTCCGGCTTGTTTTGACTTTTCCATTTCCAGTGCATGGCAAAGCTTATCTACGAGAAAGTTGAAAATAAGTAACACAAATACGGCGTAAATTGGAAAAAATGTCATCATGATAAACCCTCCTCAGATGAGAACGACAGAAGACCCCATTCATTTATAATCCGTAAATATTATACTTCCTTACTGTATCAAAGAATTTAAAATCTGAACAGGGAAAACAGATATAAAAAGGATCTGGTTTATTTTTACGCCAGATCCTCTAATTAAGCAGCTTTGTTTTGATAAATTCATAAAGTAAAAAAATAAAGATTACCTGGGTGCTTTGATCAATATATCAAAACCATTATTATCATTTTCAATAAAAGATTGCTTTGGAGCTTTCGCAATATATAATACATAAAGGAAATCTGTAAATGAAATTCCAATATGAACCGTTGTTAAAAGCAATAAATACACATAAAAGTCAGCAAGTAAATAGGTTGCGATCATACCCGGAATTGTAATGAATATTGTCGGCGCAAGCGCAACAAGGAGGGAGACTTTTTTAGAAACATATGCTTTTGTATAATAAGTTAATAAAGGTAGTGTTCTTTTCTTGCTTTTATTTTTATAAGTTACTTTTATTTTTTTATTTAGAATGAATAATGGTAAAATGTGCATAAGTAAATGCATCAGTGGTAGTAAAATTATACCAAATATGAATAAAACAATTCCTGATTCGTTTAGCAGGACATTTTTATGAAGGATAGAAAACGGTACATAGAGTATTACAAACGCCATAAGACCAATTAATGATGAAATTAAATAAATACGTTTTAATCCAAATTCTTTGGTGATGTTAATAGACTTCCAACAAATCATTTTCAATCCCTCCATTATTGTTTTATACTTTGTAAATCCTTTAAGAATCATAGTATGTTTACAGCATAAAATCAATAGTTTTTTGCCATCTTTTTTCGACAAAATGAAAAGGGCTTTAAACCAAGGAGAGAAGCGGTTTAATGGTTTGTATAAAGTATGAATAAATTGGTGAAAAAGGAGGTATTAAAGTGAATAAATTAAACAAAGCTGAGACAACATCATTTCATGTAGAATTGTTATCTAAATTGATTGATATTCATAATTACCCGTTCAGTAAAATGATTATTGAAAAAAACGTTACAAGGGAAGAATATAATGATTTATTTCGTATGTTAAATACGCTTGATAAGCAATATCGACGGCAAAAAAAAGAAGGATTATTAGATTTTACTATCCTCATCATTCATTTTGCTGGAATGCTTACTGAGAAATTAGACCCGAATCAAACCATTTATGCATTAAAAAAAGAAGGATATTATCCTTCTTTAATGAATGTATTCATCCAAATAATTGAGTTTAATGATATACGGTGATGGGCATGAGTTAGTCCTGTTTCATGTCTGTGAATAAAGATTCTATTTCATTATGAAATTCGATTAGTTCTTCCAAATAATTATTAATCGTAGCTAATTCCTCCTTTGACATAATCGGTTTGTTTATTTGTTTAACATTTTTATGGATTTCCGCTAGTGACATTTTTTGGAAATTTGTAGCATCTATCCACTTGTTAATATAAGAATTTACGAAGATCTTAAATAATTGTGTATTTGCTTTATATAAATCTTTACGAACCCCTCTTTTCCACACACGAGTGACTAGATTTAAGTTTGCTAAGTTGCGTATGCTATTGCTCATCGCCGTTTTACTTTTCCCCAACGCTTCACTCATCTCATCTAATGTTAATGGCTTTTCCTCTAAATATAGATATGTAAATAATCGAGCTTCTGCGGGAGTTAAATCAAACATTTCAATTGTCTTAGAAAATTCCACAATAATCTTGTTCGTTATTTCAGTTTTGTTTTCGAACATAAAAAGCCTCCTAAAAAGCCTTGCTATATAAAGGTTACACTAAAAACGTTTATATGAAAAATTACGTATAAAGTATTAAATAGGAGTAAAATAAAGAAAAAAGGAGTATATACCAATTAAAGTTTGTACAGTTTAAACTGTACGTATAAAATATACAAAATTCGTCATATATAAAGTTTGTAAAGTATTGATGAAAAGATGTATAGTAACATAGTACAGTGATTGTTCGGATCTAATGATAGTCTGTAAATATGAGTTTTTCTCTCGCTCTATATGTGCATATAAGTTTATGTAATCTTTATTAGGACTCATTCGTGCTTCATTAGGAACATGACAATAATCCCAAAAGGAATGGAAGAGGTGAAAGCTTTGCCAGTAATAGAAGTTAAAAATCTATCTAAAGTATTTGGTAGAAATACGAGGCAAACATTAAAGCTTTTGGATGAAGGCTTATCAAAAAGTGAAATTTTAGAACAAACAGGGAATACGGTTGGGGTCAATCGTGCTTCTTTTTCTGTAGATGCTGGAGAAATATTCGTTATTATGGGATTATCCGGCAGTGGTAAATCTACATTAATTCGCCTAGTTAATCGACTAATCGAGCCTACAGAAGGAAATATTTATATCGATGGAGACGACTTATCCAAAATGGATAAAAAATCGCTGCGTAAAGTTCGTAGAGAAAAATTAAGTATGGTCTTCCAAAAATTTGCTTTATTCCCGCATAGAACAATTTTAGAGAATGCCGAGTACGGTTTGGAAATTCAAAATGTACCAAAGGAAGAAAGACAGAAAAAAGCAAAAGATGCATTAGAAATGGTGGGTTTAGGCGGATATTTACATCAAGCTCCAGGTCAACTATCTGGCGGGATGCAGCAGCGTGTCGGGTTAGCTCGAGCTTTAGCAAATGATCCAGAGGTTTTATTAATGGATGAAGCATTCTCAGCACTTGATCCGCTAATCCGTAAAGAAATGCAGGATGAATTAATTGATTTACAAGCAAGCATGAAAAAAACAATTTTATTTATTACACACGATTTGGATGAAGCCTTACGTTTAGGCGATCGCATAGCACTTATGAAAGATGGGTCGATTGTTCAAATTGGAACTCCTGAAGAAATTCTAGTGAAACCTGCAAATGATTACGTTGAAAAATTCGTTGAAGACGTTGATCGCTCAAAGATTTTAACAGCACAACATATTATGAAACGTCCTGAAACGGTAAATATTGATCGTCATGGTCCGCGTGTAGCCTTGGAACGTATGCGTGCAGAAGGAATTTCTAGTATTCTAGTAGTTGACAGTCAACGAAACTTAAAAGGTTATGTGACAGCGGATGATGCACTAGACGCAAGAAATCAGGATATACGTGATTTAAATGAAATATTAAAAACAGATATCATACGTGTTAATAAAGATAAAGCAATGAATGATATCTTTAATATTATTCATGATTCAACTACTCCTGTAGCGGTTGTAGAAGATGAAAAACTATTGGGAATCATTGTTCGTGGAGCAGTTATAGCCGGACTAGCTGGAGAAGGAGAGGTGAATCTTGATGTTTGATAAACTATTAGACTTTGTACCGAGTATTCCGATTGCAGAAAAAACAGAGGTAGTTACAGATTGGTTAACGAGTACGTTTTCCTTCTTGTTCGATCCGCTCAAAGAGCATTTTGGGAACTTTATGGAATTTACTACAAATGCATTATTAGCAGTTCCTCCTGTTATTATCATTGTTATTGTTGCATTATTAGCATTTTTTATAACTGGAAAGAAGTTAGGTTTGGCAGTATTTTCTATTGTGGGCTTATGGTTAATTTACAATCAAGGATTTTGGGAACATTTGATTAGTACGTTTACGTTGGTATTAATTGCGAGTGTTCTTTCCGTAGTAATTGGTGTACCTGTTGGTATATTGATGTCTAAGAGCAAGATAGCGGAGGCAATTATTACTCCAATCCTTGACTTTATGCAAACAATGCCTGCTTTCGTTTATTTAATTCCAGCTGTAGCATTCTTTGGTATTGGAATGGTACCTGGTATATTTGCATCTCTGATTTTTGCGACCCCTCCTACAGTAAGGTTTACTAATTTGGGGATACGCCAGGTTTCTCAAGAGCTAGTAGAAGCTTCAGAGGCATTTGGTAGTACAGGTTCACAAAAGTTATTTAAAGTAGAACTTCCAATGGCAAAAGCAACGATTATGGCTGGAATCAATCAAACAGTTATGCTAGCTTTATCCATGGTTGTTATCGCATCTATGATTGGTGCTCCTGGGCTTGGAAGAGAAGTTCTATCATCATTGCAAAGAGCACAAGTAGGAACAGGATTCGTTGCTGGTATTGGTATTGTTATCTTGGCGATCATTATTGATCGATTTACACAACATGTGAATACAAAAAATAATTAAATTAATAATTATAACAAACAAACTTACGTTGGTATCTTTTCTTAAGGAAAAGTTTCCATAAATATTATACAAAAAAGGGGAGATTAGATTATGTTTAAATTTGGTTGGAAACGTCTAGCTGTTGCTGGTGGACTTTCCCTATCACTGATTGTTGCAGGATGTGGGTCCGATGACAGTGGTGAAACAGAAGACAAAGCATCAGATAATGGTGGAGATACAAACTATAGTGAGGAATTGGATTACGCAATCACTGGTATCGAGCCTGGTGCTGGGGTATTTAAAGCTTCAGAGAGAGCAGTAGAAGAATACGAAAATTTAGAAGGCTGGGAAGTAAAAGCATCTTCTAGTGGTGCGATGGCTACCGCACTAGGTGAAGCAATCAACAATGAAGAACCTATTATTGTAACAGGATGGACACCACATTGGAAGTTTGCTAAGTACGATATGCATTATTTAGATGATCCAAAAGAAGTCTATGGTGGAGAAGAAACAATCAACACCATGGTTCGTAAAGGACTTAAAGATGACGTTCCAGGCGCTTATAAAGTATTAGACCAGTTTAGCTGGAAAACAGAAGACATGGAAAAAGTAATGCTTGATATTACTGATGGTGCAGAACCTGAAAAGGCAGCTGCTGATTGGGTAAAGGAAAATGAAGATATGGTTTCTGAATGGACTGATGGCGCTGAAGAAGGTGACGGAGAAGAAATTGAATTAACAATGGTAGACTGGGACTCTACAGTAGCTTCTTCTAACGTAGTTAAGAAGGTTCTTGAGGATCTTGGTTATAAAGTTACATTAACACCAATTGATAATGCTATTATGTGGAAATCAGTTGCAGAAGGAGATGCTGACGGATTTCTTGCTGGATGGCTTCCAGTAACACATGGTGATCTATATGAAGAATACAAAGATGACTTAGAAGACCTTGGACCAAGCTTAGAAGGTGCAAAAATTGGATTAGCTGTTCCAGATTATATGGACATCGAATCCATAGAAGACCTTGAGCCAGCTAAATAAATTTTAAAAGAAGTAAAGGTTGATTTAATCTTCCTTTACTTTTTTTTGGTAAATGAGGAAGTGAAAAAATTGTTAGGTAAAAGACTAGCTTTTATTACACTAATGATTCTTGTATTAATATTCGCAGGATGTAGCTCAAAAAACGGCGATAAAAATGATCATAACTCAAATGAAGAAAACTATAGTAATGCAGTTAAATTTACAATTACTGGTATTGAACCAGGAGCTGGGATCACTGTTACTACAGAGGAAGCATTAGAAAGTTATGATAATCTACATGGATGGACGCTTGAACAATCTTCGACAACTGCAATGGCTTCGGAATTAGACCGTGCCATGAAGAATGAAGAACCAATCATTATTACAGGCTGGAATCCACACTGGACATTTGCGAAATATCCCGATATGAAATATCTAAAAGATCCAAAAGGCGTTTATGGTGAAGAGGAAGTAATTAAAACATTGGCACGTAAAGGTTTAAAAGATGATAAACCAAATGCCTTTAAACTAATTGATCAGTTTAATTGGGAAGTAGAAGATATGGAGAAAATAATGTTAGAATCTCATGAGACTGGAGACGACATTAGTGAATCGGCAAAACGTTGGGTGGAAGATAATCCGAAAAAGATAGCTGAGTGGACGGAAGGTGTCGATGATGTGGATGGAGAAGAAATTGAATTAGCTTCAACTCAATGGGACTCTGAATTATCATCTACCTATGTAGTAGCAGAGGTATTAGAGCAAAAGGGGTTTGAAGTAACAGTAACTCCAGTTGATTTAGCAGTTATGTACGAAGCGGTAGCAAACGGTGATGCTGATGCTACGCTTGCGGTATGGATGCCGATTACAACGAAAGAATTTTATGATAAATATGAAGATGATTTTGATGATCTAGGCGTTAATTTAGAAGGTGCAAAGATCGGGCTAGTAGTACCAGACTATATGGACATCGAATCCATTGAAGACCTTGAGCCGGTTAAATAAAAACAATTCATGGTGTATGTAAGCATGTGCATTGCGCTTTCATACACCATTTTTATATTGTGTATTATAAATAGATATCAATATAGCTATTTTCTAATCTGATAATACACCAGGACATTCCTGAACGAAATGCCCTGGTTGCGCATTATTATTTGTTTACCTTATCTTCCAGCTCTTTTAAACTCGTTTCGATATGCTCAAGATATTCCTGTATATTATCTTTATGTGGTTCTACAGCTTCTTGCCATTCCTCAACAGATTTTTTCATTTCATGCGTTAAATTTTTCATTAATATAGTTCCTTCTTTGGAGGCTTCAGCAATCTGCTCTCTTAGGTTGAGGCCCTCCTGTTTCATGTTTTCTAACATATCTTTCCATTCTAGTCCTTGTCTCTTGACTAATCCGCGAAAATCTTTCCCAGATGAAGGTGTGCTAAGGAGTGTTGCTGATGCGCCAATAGCCCCCCCAAACAGAATTCCAAGTAAAAGTGACTTTCCTTTTGCCATATGAATACGCTCCTTTTAAGTCTTTATTATATGTATCACACCAAAAGTTTATTGAAACGTTGACGGATAACCATTTTGTGTAAAAAACCTCTGACTTTTTGCCAGAGGCTTTTCAAAACGAACAATGAAAGGTCTTTTATCTATTATAACAAAAATAGAGTTAAATAAAAAGAAAAAATATTCAGATAGGCACCATGTTTACAGGTAATTAATTATCTGAAAGCTCTTTGCTAATTTCTTTTGCCATTTGCTGTAAATTCTCTAAAGAATATTCATCTGTATGATTTTCTCCTTTAAAGGAAAATCCATCATCTTCATACCTCGGAATAATGTGAATATGTAAGTGGAATATGACCTGTCCTGCACCTTTTTCGTTATTATTTAGTAAATTAATACCTACTGGCTGATATGTTTCTTTAATAGCATTAGCAATCCGAGGGATGCGAGCAAATAACTCTCCTGCAACTTCTGGAGGTGTATCATATAAATCTTTCGTATGTTTTTTCGGTATAACAAGCGTATGTCCTTTTGTTACTTGACTAATGTCAAGGAAAGCATAAACATGTTCATCTTCGTATACTTTAGCGGAAGGCATTTCGCCATTGATAATTTTACAAAAAATACAATCTTGATGATCCATTATCTTCAGCACTCCTATCGATTGTTTTCCTTTATTGTATATAGAAGTGTACCTTTCTGTAAAGCGTTCTGACCCCTATAATAAAACAAGCAGGCCGTCCGTTTTTGGGACTAGCCTGCTCTAGAAGAGAAGGGGTCGATAAAAAACATCTAACGTTGGGGACTTCGTAATACTTCGTTAAATCGCTTTAACTAGATTACAAAAACCTTTTTGTCAGTATCTCAGTCTGTTACTGAGATTATACCCTGGCAAAAGGGTTTTATATCATTAGAGTTTCCATCGGAGACACCTCATTTTGTGTTATACACGAAATTAAAGGGCTTTAAATCACTAAAGTTGCGATCGGAAACACCTCATTTGTGTTTAGACACGAAATTATAGTGTGTTGCTTCCTTCTCTTCTATACCTATTATGGTCCAAGGATAATAATTTTATACATATTATTTGTCGAAAATAGGATAACGGTTTATTTTGGCATTACTCCATAAAAATGATAACATAAATAAAAGTGTTGAACTTGTCGAGTATGAACGGGAGGAAAACTTGTGGATCCTTTGTTGCATATTAATGAACTTTATGGTGGATATACCCATAAAAATGTATTGCATGGTATTTCTTTTGATGTTTACCCTAAGGAAATTGTAGGTTTAATTGGTTTGAATGGTGCAGGGAAAAGCACAACCATTAAACATATTATTGGTTTGATGGAAGCGAAAAAAGGAACTGTTTCTATAAATGGAAAAACGTTTCGAGAAAACCCAACATCCTATCGTAATCAAATGGCATATATTCCTGAGATGCCAATTCTTTATGATGAATTAACATTGTACGAACATCTCCGTTTAACAGCGATGGCGTATGATGTGCCTGAAACAGTTTTTGAACAACGATTGGAGCCTTTGTTAAAAGAATTCCGTATGGAAAAGCAGCTAAAATGGTTTCCTGTTCATTTTTCCAAAGGGATGCGTCAAAAGGTAATGATTATGTGCGCGTTTTTAATCGAACCACCCATATATATTGTAGATGAGCCTTTCGTTGGTTTGGATCCGCTAGGGATTCAATCTTACCTGCAATTAATGGATGAAATGAAAGAAAAAGGTTCGGGCGTCCTTATGTCAACTCATATTTTGGCTACTGCGGAAAAATACTGTGACCGATTTGTTATTTTGCACGAAGGAAAAATAAGAGCACTAGGTACACTAGACGAATTGCGCCAAAATTTTAATATGCCTGGTGCAAACTTAGATGACTTATATGTGCAATTAACGAAGGAAGATAGCCATGTTTGATTCACATGCTTTTTTTAAAGAGCGATTTTCTGCCCATTTAAGAGAAACAAGCAGGTATCTTCGATATATACTTAATGGGCATATCGCTGTTGCAATGTTATTTTTTATATCGGCGCTTGCTTTTTATTATCAGCAATGGCTCATGCAACTGCCAGCAAACTTTCCAACTGCGTGGATTATAGGAATAGTGTTAGGACTGTTAGTAAGTTATAGTCCAGTGCGAACTTTATTAAAAGAACCTGATTTAGTATTTTTAATTGCAGCCGAACATAAAATGGGGGCCTATTTCCGGGATGCACTTATTTATAGCTTTGTCATTCAATTATACCTAATCTTTATTGCTGTGGCCGCTTTTGGACCATTGTATTTTGCTGCGTATCCTGAAAGGGAAGGGTATACTTATTTACTTACACTTGCTATTGTCCTTATCTTTAAGGTCTGGAATTTAATTGCAAATTGGTGGATGCTCAAGATAAGGGATAAGGGTACGCGTCAGTGGGATCACATCGTACGGCTAGCAGTAAATATTAGTGTTTTCTATTTTCTTATTGAAGGCAGCATGCTTTTAGCAGCAATAACGACTGTATTATTTATAGCCTTGTTCTTATATGATTTAAATCGATCACGAAAGGAAGCGGGAATTAAATGGGACTTATTAGTGGAAAAAGATCAGCAGCGTATGCAGACGTTTTATCGCTTTGCTAATCTGTTTACAGACGTCCCCCGATTAAAAAACAGAGTGAAAAAGCGTTATTGGCTTGTTTCTTTCGTTGATAAACTCCCATTTAAACAACAGCTTACCTATGATTATCTATATCGTATAACATTTATTCGCAGTGGAGATTACTTAGGAATGTATGTTAGGCTGATCGTGATCGGTGGATTATTTATTTATTATGTACCTAATATATGGATGAAATTATTATTCGCTTTACTGTTTTTATACATGAGCAGTTTCCAAATGGTGACTCTGTACAACCATCATCGTACAGTTGTATGGTTAGATCTTTATCCTGTTAAACGGGACTTGCGTCAAAAAGCGCTGATGAAATGGCTGCTCCATTTAGCGATTATTCAAACTGTTGTATTTTCGCTTGTCTTTATAGTAGCAGGAAACTATATGGGTTCCATACTCACTATCGTTGGTGGAACAGTTTTTGATTTTCTATTTATTTACGGATATGTTAAGAAAAAACTTTTGCATAAATAAAATCCTCCTTCACAAAATGACTAGTCATTTGTGAAGGAGGATTTATTTATGTTCTTCCTGATAGTCAAAATACGCCTGGATTAATGTTTTAGCTGCAATAGGCAAAGCGCGTTCATCAATATCAAATTTAGGATGGTGGTGCGGGAACTCATGATTTTCTATTTGTGCTCCAGTAAAAAAATAAGCACCAGGTCGTTCCATCATATAATAAGCAAAATCTTCCCCAGCCATCTCCGGAATAATTTCTTCGGCTTTATGAATTTCAGGTATCTTA
>NZ_JFBD01000106.1 GCF_000709085.1 Virgibacillus alimentarius
AAAAACAAAAGAAAAAACGGTTGCGTTTATCATTTATTGATAAACACAACCGATTTTGTTTATTTGGGGCTAGTTATGTCCCAGCCTCATTTTGTGTTAAAATGAAGGTGCTTCCATAACCTCATCAATCCAAAGGGGTGATGGTAATCACATTTTCATTAATATTTGGATTTCATATGGGGCTTTGGGGCTGTTGGTTATAATTGATTGCTTTTCTTGCCTGGATCCTACACATTGTTACCTACGAATATTGCAGACTTAATATTTATCCCTGTATGGTTCGTGTTATGTGCGGCCTGTTACTGGATTAATAACCATTAGTTTCTAATTTGGCTTTTTGGCTAGTGGAACTCTGCAGATGTAAACAACTTCCCCGTAGTGAACAGTCTTGTGTAAACGGACGTAATAATTGAATCGTGTGCATTCTTCTGAATAGGGTTATATTGCTGAAGGAGGGTTATTGAATGCCGATTTGTCAGAATTGTGGTGAAAAATGGACTTGGACACAAACGATTAAAACGATATTTAGGTTAGAATGTCCTTATTGCGCTAAAAAACAATACGAATCCGCATCATCAAGAATACGCAGTGGTATGTTTTGGCTAATCCCGTTCATATTTCTTCCTATTAATGCTGGATTCGAATTCTCAGTTGATTTGTCCCTATTAATTGCGGTCCTACTGGGTTTCGTAATACTTGGTTTATACCCATTTATTTTAAAATTATCTAATGAGGAAGAACCCTATTGGTAATTTTATCGACTTTTCCATTATCGGGCGTACGCATTGGAAAGCCAGTTGACACAATAAATGGTGTTTCAATCTAAATAGAATTTATTAGGCGTCCAAACTGAATAGAAGGGGCATTAGATGGAATAACGCCTTGGCGTGATAACAGAATGAAATGAAAAAAAGGGGAAATGGTCAAATGACAGACGAACAAAAAAAGGGACGTCTCCATCGGATAAGATGGTGGATTATTGCCCTCAGCGTATTTTTCATTGTGCAATTAATTTTTTTTACTATTGACGGAACATCTTTGGAACCAAACTTAAATGATTCGGACAACATAGTTGGTAAGTACGCAGATTGGCTTTTAGAATCGAGACTTTTTAATGAATGGATCACTCTATATAGCTTCCCATGGTTTAACTTAGCTACAATCCTTTTTGTCATTTTTTTACTTGCAAATGCAGTAACAGATATATTTTCTATAAAGGAAATTAAACAGCGCCGAGGTTAACACAAATCTTAATTTAACCTACGATACAAAAATATGAAGGTTTATAATACAATCGGCCAGATTGTGAGGTTAGGGAAGTGATGTTATGAAATTATTCAAGTCGATGAATGAAAGAGAATCACTTCATTGGAAAAAGGGGGCTTTTTTTGGTTTTTATACTTACTTGCTGATATCAGCGGTAAATTATTTTTATTATTTAGCAACGGAAAATGTTTTATTTTCTCCCACCTTTGTTTTTTGGAGTGGTTTATTAGGTGCCTTTGTATTTGAACTAATTTTTAATCTTAAATATAAATATCGATCCGATAATTGATTTTCTTTTCGAATCTACTGGGATACATCGATTGGGTATGTCTACCTTGTCGGGAAATGTAAGAATGATGAAGGTAGCCGAAAAGATTGGAATGCAGGAAGAGGCGCGAATAAGGAATGCGAGAACGATAGATGGTGAATAATTTGATGCAATTAAGATGGGAATATTACGAGAAGAATGGGAAGGGTTAAAAAGTAAATAATGGTCATTTTTCAGCTATCAATCGTTGTGCCAGAATCGGGCGAGATTGTTTAATAAATTATCGTGTGGAACTGATGAATGATGCATAAGGGTAGCCCTCGATAACTTAATAATGTATATTAAAATTAATACCACGTGGGGGTATGTCAATTGGGAAATATATATGATGTTATTATTATTGGGGCTGGTCAAGCTGGAATTGCAATGAGTTACCAATTAAAACAAAAAGGTATTAATAATTGTCTTATGATAGATGCACAAAAACGTATCGGAGACTCTTGGCGTTTCCGTTATAAATCACTTGTACTATTCACTCCAAAATCATATTCTGCTCTTCCAGGATTAGAAATGAAAGGTGATTCCAATTCTTATCCAACAAAAGATGAAATGGCTGATTATTTGGAGGGGTACGTAGCTTACTTTAATTTGCCAAACAAAATGGATACCGTCGTTACAAGCATTGAAAAGAGGAATAATTATTTTAGCGTATTTACATCGGAAGAGAAGTATCAATCAAAGAAGGTAATTGTTGCTTCAGGTGCTTTTCAAAAACCATATGTACCACACGTGATTAAAAATGAGGGTAATGTAGTATCACATATGCATTCCTCTTTATACACTGAACCAAAAGACCTTAATAATGGAACCTCATTGGTTGTAGGAGGAGGCAACTCGGGAGCGCAAATTGCGGTTGAGCTGTCGAAGGATAGAGAGGTTATCCTTGCTATATCACACAAGCTAAAATTCCTCCCTTTGGAGATATTTCGGAAAAGTATTTTTTATTGGTTAGAGAAACTTCAACTTTTGTATGCTGGTACAGATACAATTAGGGGCAGACTCTTTCAAAAAAGAAATGATCCCATCTTTGGAAAAGAGTTAAAACAAGCCATTGAAAGTCGGAAAGTAAAAATTAGACCAAGGGTAACAGAGGTTGACGGCAAAAGAGTAACTTTTTCCGGTGGTAGTTCACTTGAGGTAAGTCAGATTATTTGGGCTACTGGCTTCGTTCCATTGTATGAAATAATTCGTATTGATGGGGCGATTGATAAAAAAGGCAATCCTATACATAATCGAGGTATTAGTCCAATTAATGGATTATATTATATTGGGTTGCCTTGGCAGCATAGCCGTGGTTCTGCTCTCATTTGTGGTGTTGGAAGAGATGCTGTGTTCTTGGCAGATAAACTTTTTTGATTACAGCAATCGGGCCATTTAATCGAACAACTATGTCCCAGAATAGGATTATAGGAGATGAAAACTATTGAAGAAGATTCATATTTACCACATTACATTAACAAACGGTGAACTACTTAAGGATATTAAAATCAAGGGATCGCTTGAACGAAAACTTTCTGGTGTTGGAGTAAATTTTATCTCCGCAGAGGATGCTGACGGAAAAACAGTTACGCTTAGTAAATTTCATATCATCAAAGCAGAACTTGTTAAAATCGAGGAGTAATCACGTAACTGCAACAATAGGGCGCAGTTGTGGAACATAGGCTTTCAGGAATCAGTCTATATTGTTGAAGGTTATTCGCTTTTGGGGGAGGGGAATCAAATGAAAAAAATACACATATTCAATATTGTTTCAGGGGTAATTGTGTTATTAATTTTGGGTTCAGCGATAGCAACAGGTAGCAATTTATTACCGTATGCTTTAATAGCTTTGTTTTTTATTATTTACAAGTTCAAAACAGAATTAGAGCAATCGCCTTGTTGGGAAACATAATCATCCTTCTTTTTTCGCTAGCGACCTTATTGCCCTTCCTATTGGCTCCTTAGCTAATAAAAGATTATGCCGTAATCGGGCGCAATTGTTTATTAAATGATTACGCCGATATTGAACAAAAGGACCATTTTGCTGCATAACGCTTTAAAGAAAAAGGAGGGGTTGGATGTTAAATCGTGTCATTCAACAATTTGGATTGAATGTGTTATCAATTAATGAGGTTGAAGATTCCCATAGTTCCACAGTCTATAAATGCAATTTGCTTAACGGGGAAAATATTTTTTTAAAAATACCTTACACGAAGCTGAAGTGTCAGCGAGAGTTAAAAGCCTATGAAATCTTAAAAGAAAGAGTTTCCATTCCTAAAATGTTGGATTATTGGTCTGGTGATGAGGAGTGTCCTGGCGCATTTTTATTATCTGAATTAAAAGGACAACCGTTAACATTTATGGCCCCACCAACAGTAGCGTTTCAGGTTGGGGTCCTTCATGCCTCGATGCATCAAATTCAACCGCCTACCACGCCGAAGTTAACCGGTATACAAAATGAATTTCCGAACTGGTCTAATTTTGTTGAACGTCAATTTTATAGTTTTGCTGAGGATGTAAGAGAAGTTTTGGATGAAAATTTATACAAACAAGCCGTTGAAAAGTTTGAGAAAATGAAACTACAGCTACCTCCTTCAGATGGTCCAAGCTTTATACATATGGATTTTCGTCCAGCAAATATAATTGTTGATGAAAATAAAGTTTCAGGCATGATAGATTTTGAAAGTGTACGATTTGGTTCAACAGAAATCGACTTCACCAAACTGTACCGGGATTTTTTACGTTTCGATTTTACCTTGTATCAGTCCTATCAAGAAGGCTATAACACTATAAGGTCATTAATTGATTTGGAAGTTGTATTGCCTTTTTATCGATTTACAGATGCCTTTAATAGTATTGGCTGGTGTAAACGACGTGGAATTGAAAAAAACGCTTCATTTCTTGAAGAAAATTTATCAAGCCTAAAAAAAATGTTACTATAAACCGCAATCGGGCGGTTGTTTAACAAGTATTATCTCCAATTTTAATCAGAGAGGATGATAAGTAGTGGGTAGAAATAAATTAATGGTGTTATATCCTAACGTTAATCGGAATATTTGGATTGGTAGCAATGGTTTTAGGATATACTGAACCATCTTTAATAAAAGCTGTCTTATTCATTGTCGGAATCACTTTGTTAGTTATTTCTTTGTTTAAAGAAAAAACGAAGCTAAAAAATATCTAATAAAGTTCTTTCAACAACGGGCAGATTGTCTTTTGGTTTTGCATAGATAGTGAATCGTAACTGAAGTGATATAATGGAAGAGATGTTATTACATGGATACAGCTAAGGATCGTTTACTTAAAATTATTGATGAAATACCTGAACAAGAAGTGGATAAAATTTTGGGTTTTGCAGAGTATTTAAAGGCTAAAAGAGATAAAAGAATGTCTGAGGATTTAACAAAAAATAGTGGGAGTAGCTTGGGTTTTTGGGATAATGACATCGATGACGAGGTTTGAAACAATGTATAAACAAGGTGATATTGTTTTAATACCAGTTCCATTCAGTGATTTAAAAACCCACAAGCAACGTCCAGTACTTATTATTTCAAATGATAGTTATAACATAATAAGACGGTGTTTAAAATGAGTATTAACCGTGAAGAACTTAAACGGCTAATTGACTTTATTCACGAAGAGGACGGCTGACGTATATGACTTTATTGGTTATTTAAATATGAAACGTGAAAGAAAAGCCATTGATCAAATGGATTTAGACCTTTTTTCTAAGGATAAGGAACTCATCCAGCAAGTACAGAAAAGTCGGGAAGATCGTGAAAATGGACGTATTTATGACCAAGAGCAGGGACTAAAATATCCTCAGCATAAAATCAGGGAGTTTGAAAGTGAACAAAACTTATAATGTCTATTGGTCACAAACTGCCTTGATGAATTAAGCAATATTTTTGCATATCCACCAGAAGTTAAGGAACGGATATATTTGGATGCTTATAAGCGATTATCATATATGCCTGTTTTGACTGCAAAACAAATACCCTATGGGACTTTAAAAGGTATTGAGTAAGACTTGGTTTATATCAAGAAATTCTAATATTTGAGGTTAATGAAGAAGCATCTGTCCTTTACCGGGGCATCGGCCTATTTTGTTGAGTCATGATTTCGAGTAAAATAGTTGAAAGCAGAATGATTATTCATATGAATTTAATAGGTGATAGCATTGATTATGTGGAAAGATTATATAAACAGCATTTCAAAAGAATGTCAGTTTAAAGCACCTGCGACTGCAACAGCGTTGTTATCAATTAAAACTGAATTGAATATTAAATTACCTAAAAAGTTAACCGATTTATATAATGAAACAAATGGTGTATATGGTAACTATGGCATCTCTTTTATTTGGCCAACAGAACAGGTGATCAAAGAAAATATATTTTTTTGGACTATTAACGAACATAGAGATTCTATGGAGCTATTAGATACTTTTTTATTTTTTTCTGATGCTGGTAATGGTGATTTATTTGGATATTCAATAAAAAATGGAAGTATCCAGAATGAAGATATTTATGTCTGGAATCATGAAGATGATAGTCGAAGTCTAATTGCGTCATCGTTAGAAGAGTTCCTCAGAGGTTGGATTATTGGGGAGATTTCTATCTAATTTTTTTAATATTAAAAATGGATTAACCGAAATGACTGGCTGAGCCTATAATACGATGCGCAATTGTTTATTAAATGATTACGCCGATATTGAACAACAAGGCCATTATATTGAAGTAATTTTATAAAAATAATACCAAGGAGTTAAAATGAAAGTTATTATAGTAAGTATTGCAGTAGTATTAATATTATTTCTTGTATTTATTGCCTTGGGAATTGCAGTAAATAAGCGAAATATGAAGAAAGATAAGTATGATCTATTAAATTATTTCAAAAATAATAAAGATAAATTATCTATTACTCTAAAAGAGAACGGCCAAGATACCTTGGTTTTAAATTCAGAAAGGAATTTTCCATTAGCAAGTACATTGAAAATAATAATAGCGTTTAATTTCGTTAAAAGTGTAGCAAATAACAAATTTTCTATTACCGATAATGTGGAGTTAAATGAACTTGAAAAGTTTTATATTCCAAATACAGATGGAGGGGCGCATCCTAAGTGGAAAAAGTCAATTGATAATCCTACAGAAGTTTCTTTATTAGAAATCGCTAAAGGAATGATGCAATTTAGCTCTAATGCTTGTACAGATTTTTTAATTAATAAAATTGGCCCGGATATTATTAACGAGAGCATTGAAGTACTTAATCTAAATCACGATAAAATTGCTTATTTAACACCACCTATCTTAATCCCAGGATATTTATCAGATAAACGAAGTTTGGCTATAAATAAGCTAGAAGCAATGGACAAACAATCTTATCAAGAATTATCACATAAAATATTTGAGAAAATGAAAGCCAATGAAACTACAGATCTCGAAGAAAAGGCACCTAAGATGTTAAATCAGAAAATGCAACTTTTAATCACGAACAAAACGGCTTCTTCAACAACAAAACATTATGCAGATTTAATGTTTAGATTAGGAAAAGAACTTTTCACCAAAAAAGAAAAAGAATTATTTAGTGAAATTCTTATAGGAGAAAATGTTAAAGATGATGGGGATGATTATTTTTGGTATAAAGGTGGATCTACTATGTTTGTTTTAACTTCTGCCTTATATAAAGAATCTAAGGATAGCACTGTATCTGTTTCTCTATTTATTAAAGATGATACAGGCGGAGAATTGTACTGGATAAGAAATATATTTAGCGATTTTGTTAAAAGTGTTGCGACAAATATGGAGTTTAGAAAAATGGTAAAGGAAAGACTAAATTAAAA
>NZ_JFBD01000107.1 GCF_000709085.1 Virgibacillus alimentarius
ATCTACTGGTATAACCACGTACGATCAAAAGCAAAATTGACTGGACTGAGTCCGGTCGAATACCGAACTCAATCCAGCCAATCAGCTGCATAATAAAAACTCTAACTTTTAGGGGTCGCCACTAAAAAAGGTGGCTTTTTATACGATTAATTCCAATAATAATGGTTACAGACTTCTTAAAAACCTTTCATAACATCATTATACTCACAAACTGTATATCTTACTGGTATTCTGGTAGATTGCCTACCCAGTTTTTTAGCCGTTCAAGATATCCGTCGACATACCTTCTCTCGAAGAGCGGCTTCATCCCTCAGGCATTGATGTACTCAGGATTGTCGACGAGATGAATTCGGGAAACGTAGCTTCGGCATTTCGCGTTTCAAAGTGTTTATAGCAGAACTTGTCGCGTCACCCGTTGCAGAAGATAGGTAATTAATTTCAGTATTATTGTAAGGCTACCAACTTTGTTGTTAAATGACTGAAAGGGGCAGATTGTTTGATGATACTATGCTAAAATGGCACCAGATAAAAATTGTTTTAGAGGTGGGGATTGAAAATGCAGCGAGGTAATGCATAAAAAATGGATATTGTTGTTCATACAGTACTTTTAATGCTTGGTTTAGCAATGATCATATTATCCGCTTTTGATATTTTTACTGCGGATCATTCTACGATTTGGATTATATGAGGGATTCTGTTTTGATTGATGGTGTATCCCGGTTTTTTTACATAAAAAAAACATAAACGAGACGAACAGTATATATGTTAAGCGATCGGACGCGATTATGAAACAAACAATTGCCATTTACGCTTTGAATCAGGGGAATGGCTTACAACAAGGAGGGTATTTAAGATTCTAACCCTTATTATCATTCTAGTATCTATTCTAGTTTTAGATCAATTTATCAATCGAAAACTAATAATGAAATTGAATATAGAGGAATCTGACTTAGGTAAAAAATACGTAAATAAACTACATAAATATGGTGAAGGAATACTCTATTGGATTAGTTTAATTGTGATAATTATAGCAGTAAATGAATTCCCACATCTCAGAATACTTATTTTTGTTGGTATGACTGCTGTGTTCGCTTTTCGTACCATAATGAAATGGATTTATGCAAGAGAAAGTAAAACATACCTCTTAAGTGCTATAACTTGTGTTTTATTCATTTTAGGATCGGTTATTTATGGGGTGACAGATTACTCTAATTTAATTTAATACGAACGGGCGCCATTCCAGAATAAAAATTGGCGTCCAATGGCAATTAGGACACTGCCCTCTTGTAGTAGTTACATATAGTTCAATAATAGGGCTTTTGCGTAATAATCGTCTTTTATGTTAACCGCATTTTTGTTGAATAGGAGAGACTAGTTTTGAAATTACTTCTATTTATTATTTCCTATATTCTGCTAAGTACAATAGGCTCGTTATCTTATGTTGGGTTATTGTTTTTGTTTTTTTGGACTTTGAAAAAGATTTTTAATATGAATGAAGATAAGTGGACCACTCTTTTTAAATATAGAAAAGGGAAAGGTTTGTATTATGTGATGGTTTTCCCTTATTTAGTAATGCTGGTTGTAATGTTTCCATTAAGTCTGACTTGGTTTGAATTGATTAACTTTGAATATAGGGTTTTAGGCTCCTTATCTGTCATTATATTATTAACGCTTACTCTAGTCTTTAAATTCCCCAAGCTTAAAGAAAGCCTCAATGAGAAATATCAGGGAAGTCATTGATTTATTCATTATAAATATTTGCTTTTATTGTTACAGGCAACAAACAGATCAAATCAAATGAAGGCCATAGAATCTATTTTAAGCGACCGACTGGGATACAAGGGTAAAACAAGCTTCTCTCTTATCGGGCGCCTTCCCCTAATAAAGTTAGGCGCCTGTCTTGCTATATAAGGGCCATGGGAAAACATGCAAAGAAGATATCACGTCTTACCGAAAACAAATCGGGTATATACCTAAGCAGCCGATATTGTATGATAAACTAACACTTCACGAACATTTGAGATTAACGGCAATGGTTTATGT
Organism: Virgibacillus alimentarius; assembly: GCF_000709085.1. Classification (GTDB taxonomy): domain Bacteria; phylum Bacillota; class Bacilli; order Bacillales; family Amphibacillaceae; genus Virgibacillus_B; species Virgibacillus_B alimentarius. The sequence goes on from NZ_JFBD01000107.1 coordinate 2,044, forward strand.
CGATGCGGAGTTATATCTATAAAGGCAGACAATAGTATAATCGATATACATCGGCTAATGGTGCATCCGAAGCATTTCAGAAAAGGAATTGCCCGGAGGTTATTAAATTTTATTGAAGGCAAAATGAAAACTTTGTAGCAGTAGTAGCGTCAACCGGGACTAAAAATGCACCAGCAGTAGCCTTCTATTTGAAAAATGGACTTTTAAAGACAGTAGAAACAAGAATAACCGAGCACCTATCTCTAACTTTTTTTAAAAAGCAACGATAATAACAAGTCTGGTAAAAGGAGAAACTGGATGATTTTCACTAAAAAAAGAACCGCAATAACTGGCGTTGTGCTTATTCTCTTATTGGCGGCAATTGCATTGATTTATTACTATTCCTATTATGAAGAAGACCTGAATAAACCGCTGCCGATGACTATCACGGTAGATGGGGAAGACGATCAAGAACCGGAAACCATTGCTTATCGCTTCTGGTTTGATTATATGAATCAGTATCAGGGGGATGATGTGAGTTCCTGGAAACGGTTGACGGACGTACGTTATAACGACTTTCAATTATTGGCTGGTGATGAAAAAGAATTTGCTGTTGAGGTAGCATTCTGGGTACAGTTGGAAAAGGGAAAGTGGTCCACCCATCATCGTTGGGGAGAAGTGCAAGAGGACGGTAAGGTAAAAAATCTCCAGTGGACCTTTCGGATCAGGAAAACAGGCGAAAACGAGTATACGCTACTTAGAATTGATGACATATCTAAGGCCACTGGCGACTTACCTCCGTTAGAAGATACCTATCAAAAAGAGGCTGGAATAGAAGTTCCCGATGAGAACAATCGTTACCGGATCGGAAATGACACGCTCGAAGTCACATATAATAACGGTGAAAATTGGACGGCAGTTCCAGTAGACATTGATCAATTATTTGAAGGCGATTATAACGGGCCAAAAGATGAATTGATTGATGACAGTTATCTGATAACACCAGAAAGGACAGCTTTCGTTGTCGGCGGTCATCAGGATATAAAAGTATTGCAATCAACGGATCAGGGAGAAACCTGGGATACAGCAACGATCCCTAGCCCATTCCAAGCAGTACGGATGCGTATGCTTGATTTTGTATCTGAGAACAACGGCTTTTTGATTCTAACTGGAGGCCGTACGATGAGCTGGGAAGGCAATATGATTTTCAAAACAAATGATGGTGGCACAACTTGGGATGAAGTCGGAAATGTACCGTCAGAACGACAAGTAACAAGCGGCGGATTTATCAATGAAAAGCTCGGATTCGTGTCATTTGGGGCAATTTCCAGGAACAGTAATCCGGAAGTGCCTGACTTATATCGGACAGCAGATGGCGGCAAAACATGGACACAGGTGGAAGTGCCAATCCCAACAGAGTATAAGGGGATTTTCACTGTTGCGGAAATTCCAACATTTGACGGATCCCAGGGCACATTGCTTGTGAAACAGGGCCCAAACGGCGATTATCAAGGGGGAAAAGTTATGGCTAAGTTTGTCTCTGTTGATGATGGTGTAACGTGGTCATTTGCGAATTTAGTTGATCCGGATGATGTGATGGAAAGGTGATTAGGGAGGAATGGAAAAAGGCTTGAATCTGCATTCCTCTTTGACGATATCCAGGCCGATAAAAGGGTCCATATGTGATCACCACTTCTTTCATCGATTTGCCGATGCGCCCCTTGCATCACTCATAATTTCATAGCTTCGCTTGTTATACGGAATCGCCGCGGGCCAAATCGTCCTCCCCCGGCTACCTTAAGCATCAAACTTATTAAAATAGATCAACCAGAAATGACTGGCTAACCTTATAAAAAAATGAACGAAAGGGATGAATTTTTCGATGTTATGGATTGCTACACAAGATAAACAAAGTTTGGTGAATGTAAAAGAAGTTACTGTAAATGGGAAAAAAATAGAAGGTGTTATTGGTAGTGCAACGTTAGATGAATGGAGCAAAGTTTTGGGGAAGTACGAATCAAATGAAAGAGCATTAGACATTCTTCATGAAATATTTATGAAAATGGAAGAAAGCAGTGGTATTTCTGTGACATACATGATGCCTAAAAAATAAGTATCAACTGCTGAGTAATCATTGTATCTGCCGTTACCAGTCGCTTTTCACCTAATTGACAGAATAGTTTGAGTGAAGTCATAGACTTTGAATTTGATCGCCTGTTCTGGCCTTTCATACAAAAAAGCAATCAATGAAGAGGAGTGTTCCATAAATGAAATTAAACGCAGATAAAATATTGCAATCTCTAAACGAGGAAGAAGTTTACTCCTTTATGCGAAATGTCCTATTTCGGTTGGATTATTTAGATACTACTGCATACCCAGAGAAACAATTCATAACAGATGTAAGGGATTTGAAAAAGAAATATTGGCAGTTATATCAACAACGTACCAACCCGAATAGAGAATATGAAGAACAACAAGTCAGCAAAGTGCATATTGTCTTCGATCTTTCTAGTAGCGGATCTTTAAAAATTGCGCTACGGGAAATTCTAGCAGCAGAGGGAGAAAAGGTTATCGCTTTTTCCGATATATTTTCAGTGGGTCCGATTTGGCGGTTACATACGGAAGAAGGTTTGAAAAAACGAAAAGAATGGTTGTTCTATCATATTAATCTAGAGGAAGAATATATCGATGACTTTGGAGAAGAGTTTGTAAAGATTCGTTCGCAAATTGATGCCATTCCAGATGCTATTCCGATTCACATTTGGTACGGGGATAATGCCCACGAACAAACGGGTCTGCGGGTAGCGCTTTATTTATTGAGAGAAAAGTTGAATCCAATTAAGCTAATCAATACCACCAAAGCGTTTCGTACTGTTTTTGCAGAGAAAAAAACAGACGATTACCCAAGGAATACAGCCGAAATCGCATCGGAACAATTAGCAGCTATCTATCAAGAGACATCAGCTAAAGAATTAACACCTGTGCAGCGCAGGGAACTAGCGAAAGAATGGGTCACTCTATCAAAAAGTGATAAAAAGCTTCGATTATGGGAAAATGGTCACATCCATTCTGTGGCGGAGGACTACCTGGATGATTGTATCATTCGATCATTGCAAAAGCTTAATAAAGAACGGGGAAGTAATGATTTTATCAAATCGGCTAGATTAATCGGTGAGGTCATTGGCCACTCTTTGCATGTTGTAGGTGATGGATTTATAGAATACAGAGTCAGGGAGCTTATCGTAAACGGGATATTTGATATAAAAGGTGTACCCAAAGCGATGAGATACTACGAAGTTAAGTTTCGGTCTCCCCAGATGCTGACTGGTATAGATTAATGAATGCTTGAAGTATAACAGGGAGTATGTTTATGAAAATAGTTGTATCGTTCGTAACTGTATTTATTATTTCGTTTTTATTGATCTTTAAATTAGTTTATAACGGAAATAAACAAGAACCCGAGGGAGAAAAAATAGGTTTCTTCATGGTTATTTTTGTTACAGTAATGCTTGCCTTACTTCCTACGGCTGCAGTAGGACTGATGTTATTTCTTTTACTTGGTTCCGCAAATGCTGTAAACATGATTTTTTCTTTAAATCTAAGCGTGGATCAGTTAGTTGTTTTAGCCATTTGTTTTTTGGTTTATTCATTTATCATTGAAAGCATTATTGAAATAATAGTGAAGTATATATTAGGAGAAAATGTATTTTATCATAGTACTGTACTACTTATACGGATAGGCGTTTTTTATGTTATTGGAAAAGGTATTGGTCTGAATCCAAAAGTTAGTTTCTTCATTGCAGCAGGAGTTGCAATCATGATTCTTTTGATTGAAACCTTATATAATTGGAGAGAAAAAAATAAACAAAAGGATTTAAAAGACGAATAAACCGGTCTTCAACGATCGGGCTAATCGAATCGTACGTCTTTCTGAAAACGGCCATTTTAATGGAATCATTAAGGGAGGATGTATCATGAACGAATATAAGATTTATACAATGCGTGTCGCAAAAGTCTATCCTGTGAGTTGGCAAAGGGAAAAGCGATGAAGAAGATTTTGCGGAAATAATAATGAAAAACGACGAAACACCGATTTCATGTTATAGCTTTCATTTTAAGTAATGATTAAACAATCGGGTGCTCTTCCAAAAGAGCCCTTTCTTGGTTCATCGGGCCAGATTGTAGGGAATGAATTTTAAGAAAGAGGTGGACAGAATTGATTCTTTTAGCAGAAATTTTAAAGGCAGTAGCTAGCTTTATGCTTATTTTAAGTTCTGGTTTTTATTTAAGACATCTAGAGAAAACTAAGAAAAAAAGAAAGCTTTCAGGTCCTGAATTTGCAATGTATCTATTCGTACAAATTGCGTTTGCTTTCTTTGCAATCGGTT
>NZ_JFBD01000108.1 GCF_000709085.1 Virgibacillus alimentarius
GAGTTTTGTCCCAGCCTCTTTGATATTCAATCTTTTTTCGACATTGGACCATCTTTTAACGCTGCCCAAAATGCTAATGCTATGGCTCCAAATAATACAATAAACGGTGCGACAAAGATCAAAAAGTCTTGCATACATGAATCACCTCTTAAGCTTTATTTTTTTGACTACCTTTCACATAGTCCTTATTAAATAAAAACAGTCGCATTAACAGATACAGTGATGGAAGAAGGAGTGCCAGCCCTAAAACAAATGCAACAACGAGAGAGATAGCCATTGCTTCATTCGTAAAACTGTCATAGATAGTCAGATGCGGATATAACAAATAAGGATAATGAGATAATCCATATCCGAAAAAAGCAAAAGCAAATTGTCCAACTAATAAACCAAAGGCAAGACCATAGTTTTTTCGTTTCCAAATGAGCCAAACCGTTCCAATAAATAAAAGAAATGATAAACCGAACATCCACCATAAATCGATAATTCGATCAAAATGTTCCTGGTTATGAAAACTTAGTTCATAGATGATGCCGCACGCCGTAATGATGGTAGGCAATGCCCATATTAGAGCATATTTTCGCATTAAATCGGTGGCTTTTGTATCTTTGGCTTTGCTTGCGTACCATGTAAGAAACACGGAGGATATATATAGTACAGCAATAATACTAAGTACAACAATGCTCCAAGTTAACGGACTAGTGAACAATGCCCAGTAATCCAGTACAGGTTTTCCTTCGGTCATGGAAACAAACCCACCTTCGGATATGGTTAAAACGATGGAAAGCGATGCAGGCAGGACCAGCCCAGTAAGTCCATACATGAGGGCGTATCCTTTATGACCCTTCGTTCCATATGTTTCAAAGGCATAGTATGATCCCCTAACAGCGAGAAGTAGAATGGCAATACTAACTGGGACAAGTAATGTAGTTCCATAGTAAAATGCGGTTTTTGGGAAAAAGCCTACAATCCCAACGAAAAAGAAAACGAGAAATACGTTAGTAACTTCCCAGACAGGTGATAAATATCGCTGAATTATTTTGGTTAAAATATGTTGCTTCCCTGTTAATTCACTGTAGGCATTAAAAAATCCGGCACCAAAATCAATAGATGCGACGATGACATAACCGAACAGAAAGGTCCAGAGTACCATAATCCCCAGAATTTCTAAGCTCATGTCTCTTCACCACCTTTTTCCATAAGTTCTTTTTCTACCGGATTCTTTTTAAACATACGTCTGAGCACAACAACAGTTCCAATACCTAAAATAAGATATATTCCTGCAAAAAGCAGCAGCATGGTATCAACATGGCTGCTAGACGTTGCCGCTTCAGAAGTTCGCATAATACCTCTTAGTATCCAAGGCTGTCGTCCTAGTTCAGCCATCCACCAGCCGGCTTCGATTGCGATGATAGATAAAGGTCCACCTAAAGCAAGCAGCCAGAGGAAAGGTTTTGTATTTATAAATGCCCATTTGCGTTTTGTTCCAACCCAATAAACAAGTGATAACAAAATCATCCATACGCCAATTGTGACCATGATATCAAATAAATAATGAACAGCCATTGGAGGGGTTTCATCCTCAGGAAATTGATCCAAACCTATTACCTCCGCTGAAGGATCACCATGAGCCAGAATACTAAGAGCAAATGGGATTTCAAGCGCATATTTAACTTCTTCACCATCTAAAATACCGTACATGAGTAGCGGCGCTTGTTCGCTTGTGTCGAAGTGCCATTCAGCAGCTGCGAGTTTTTCCGGCTGGTATTCAGCTAAATATTTACCGGAAAAATCACCGATTAAAGCCGTTGCTATGGAAAAAATAAGACCAATTTTCATCGTCATAAAGAGTGCTTTTTTATGGTATGCATGATTCGAACCCCTTACTAGCTTAAACGCTGCTATTGATGCAAGCAGAAATGCTGCAGTCATAAACGCTGTTGCAACAACATGTGATACTTTTGTCGGCATAGCAGGAGTAAACATCGCAAGGAAAGGATTTACATTAATTAGTTCACCATTTACAAGGTCAAAGCCTTGTGGTGCATTCATAAATGAGTTGACCATTGTAATAAAAACAGCCGACAATCCTGCACCAATCGCTACAGGAATTAATAGCGCCAAATGCTTACGTTGATCTTCGAATCGATCCCATGTATATAAATAGATTCCAAGGAAAATTGCTTCAAAGAAAAAAGCAAATACTTCCATAAATAGAGGAAGTGCGATTACATTTCCTGCAAGTTCCATAAACTTTGGCCATAGTAATGAAAGCTGTAAACCGATAGCAGTTCCTGTTACAACACCTACTGCAACTGTTATAACAAAACCGCGGGCCCATCGCCGTGCTAGCAAAATATAATGTTCATCATTTTTTTTGATTCCTACCCATTGAGCAATCATGATCATAAGCGGGACACCCACACCGATGGTTGCATAAATAATATGAAAAGAAAGGGTAAGCTCGGTTAATAACCGACTATTAAAAACTGTATCTCCATCTAGCAAGGATATAACCTCCTTTTGAATTTAGATATAAGGATGGGCAAAAAAAGTCTCTACGATATATTTTACCCTTAAAAAGCAATCTTGAACTTATTTTTTATGACGAATTTATAACTATGGATTGAACAAAGGGTGACAGTTCGTGTAGTAACATTTGAAAATTATGTCTTTTATGCTTTCTTTATTGACTTTACATTTTATTATCCCCATAATAAGAGTAATAATAAATAATAAACGAACGCAAACGAAGAACTAGTATGTGTTTCTGGATGTGTTAGAGAGCGAGATTTAGGAGCTGAAAGATTTCGTCACAACCAGCCACTGAACCTATCTTCAGAGTCCCGTGCTAATACATGGGCGTCAACTTCTGCGTTAGGGAAGCAAAAGTGGGATATATCTAATATCTAATAATGGTGGTACCGCGGAAACTAGCTCTTTCGTCCTTTATTTTAAGGGGATGGTAGGGTTTTTTTAATGTACGAAATTGATGATTGTAAATAGATAGTAGGAGTAATGCATAATGGGGAAAAAAAGAATTGTAGTCAAAATAGGAAGCAGTTCGTTAACGGATGACAAGGGTGAAATTGATCAAGAAAAATTTATAGATCATATTTATGCTATTGTAGCTCTTCACAGGGCGAAGCATGAAGTGATCTTAGTATCTTCGGGTGCTGTAGCTGCAGGTTTTACGAAATTAGGTTATTCTTCCAGACCTGTTACCATTAAAGGAAAGCAAGCGGCTGCAGCTGTTGGGCAAAGTCTCTTAATTCAGTCTTATCTTGAAAAACTCAACGAATTTAAGATTATTCCATCTCAAATTTTATTAACCAGGGATGACTTTTCTAATAGAGAGCGTTATCGAAATGCATTTTCAGCAATTACGGAGCTTTTATCACGAGGAATCTTGCCTATCATTAATGAAAACGACACAGTTGTTATTGATGAATTGACATTTGGTGACAATGATATGTTGTCTGCGCTTGTAAGTGGCTTTATCCATGCGGATCAATTAATTATATTAACAGATATTAATGGAATATATGACGAAAATCCAAGGACAAATCCGTTTGCTAAGAAGTTCAATTACCTTGATAACATAACAGATGAAATGATCGAATCAGCGGGAGAGGCAGGGTCCAAAGTCGGAACTGGCGGGATGAAATCAAAGCTGCTAGCAGCTAAAAGGGCTATTTCTCTTGGTGTACCAGTCTTTGTCGGTTATGGAAAAGGAAAAGAAAAATTTATTGATATATTAAATGGAAAAGGAAATGGTACTTATATTTCTAATGGATCCAACGGGCCAGTAAATACGAGCAGGCAATGGATAGCACTTCATTCTGAATCTGCGGGAAAGCTATATGTTGATCAGGGAGCGGAAGAAGCAATATTGTACCATGGAGGAAGTTTGCTGCCAGCTGGTATCTATAAGGTGAAAGGGACATTCCAAAAAGGAGAGGTTGTCAAAGTTTACGGAACAAGTGGCTTACTCGGAAAAGGTGAGGTTAGCTGTTCTTCAGATGAAGTAGTACAAGCAATCGAAAAACGAAATGAAAAGAAAGGAGTGCAATCGGTTGTCTCATCTGTTGAAGTAATTCATAGAAATAAATGGGTTAAAGCTTAAACTATTGGGGAGGGTTTTATAATGTCTGAAATAATACAAAAGGGAAAAGCAGCAAAAGCGGCTAGTTTTTTATTAAGTGGTGTTACAACAGAGGATAAAAATAACGCACTACGTTTAATAGCAGAGCAGATTGTGTTGGATCAGGGAAAAATTTTGGAAGCGAATAAAAAAGATATTGAAGAAGGAAAGGAAAATGGGTTATCTGACGCTATACTTGACCGAATGATGTTAAATAAAGATCGTATTTCAAGTATGGCACAAGCAGTTAAACAATTAGTAGATCTAGAAGATCCAATTGGTGAGGTACTAGAAACAATCGAAAAAGAAAACGGTCTACAAATCGAGAAGAAAAGGGTGCCGATTGGTGTTATTGGTATGATTTATGAAGCACGTCCAAATGTAACCATTGATGCAGCTTCACTCTCTTTAAAAACCGGAAATGCAGTACTTCTTAGGGGAAGTTCATCTGCCAAATTTTCAAATATGGCACTTGTCGCTTCTATTCATCATGCTTTAGAACAAACTGCGCTTTCCGTTGATGCAGTACAGCTGATTGAAGATACAAGCCGAAGCGCAGCAAAAGAGATGTTTCAAATGAATGATTATTTGGATGTACTAATTCCAAGAGGTGGAAAGAATTTAATTGAAACGGTTATTCGTGAATCAACAGTTCCTGTAATTGAGACTGGAGCAGGCAATTGCCATATTTTTATTGATGAATCCGCAGGAAAAAATATGGCAGAAGAAATTGCACTAAATGCGAAATTGCAGCGGCCATCTGTTTGTAATGCTATTGAATCAATTTTAGTCCATGAAAAATGGTTTGAACAAAATGGTGTGGATTTACTCGACAAACTTCATCAAAAAAATGTGCATCTTTATGCAGATGATAAAATTTGTAAATCATTTCCAAAGGCAAACAATGCCTCAGAAGAAGATTGGCATCAGGAGTATCTTGGACGATCAGTCAGCGTGAAATTAGTAGCAGACGTTGAAGAAGCAATCAAACATATTAATACATACGGTACCCATCATTCGGAGTCGATCGTTACAGAGGATGAACGCAATGCAGCAATTTTCTTGCAAACAGTTGATGCAGCTGCTGTTTATCACAATGCCTCCACCCGGTTTACCGATGGGTTTGAATTTGGATATGGTGCAGAGATCGGTATCAGCACACAAAAGCTGCATGCAAGAGGACCAATGGGATTAAAGGCATTAACTTCAAGCAAATTTGTTATTCAAGGAAATGGACAAATTAGAGAATAAAAAATATTAGATAAAGATCTTTATCTATTTAACCGCCATACCATTTTAGGTGTGACGGTTAAATTTTTAGATACACTATGATAAGGGATCGTTGCTCCTATTTATGCTTTTGTCCGGTATTCTAGGTTATGTGCTTTTAATGTTTTATCTGTTCCGAATAGAAATGTTTCTCCATTTATAGTCACCCCCTTCTTCTTTACGCTATTTCAGAAAATATTAAAGTCAATAGAAATATGAAAAAATAGATGCAAGGAGAAACATTCTGAATATTGAACGAAAATATGGTACGATAGGAGTATTAAATTACTACAATGAAGGGGTGTACAAGATGAAATTAGTTAGTTATAAACTTAAGGACAAACCTAGTGCATATCGAATTGGGTGTCGAATAGATCAAAAGATAATCGATCTGCAAGAAAGCTATCGTGCATTCTTGGTATCCACAGGTAAAAAAGATTTAATACAACAAATAGATTGTATTTTTCCATCAGATCCAAATTCTTTTTTTCTGCAAGGGGAAAATGCAATAGATCGAGCAAGAATGGGATATCATTACATAATGAATAAATCAGACAGATCTAAATATATGCTTGACTTAGGAGAGGTAAGTTACGGCGTTCCAGTTTCAACTTCTTCAAAAATAATTTGTGTTGGAAAAAATTATGCGGAACATGTAGCAGAAATGAATGATGGGGATATCCCAGAATTTCCAGTACTTTTTGCAAAATTTAATAATGCCATCATTGGTCCTGAAAATTACATTGAAAAACCCACTTTAACACATAAATTAGATTACGAGGCAGAATTAGCTATTGTGATTGGAAAAGAGGCTTCTAACGTTTGCAAAGAGGAAGTTTACGATTATATAGCTGGTTATACGATAGCAAATGATATATCAGCCCGCGATTTACAAAAAAGGACACCACAATGGCTTCAAGGAAAGTCATTAGATCGCAGTACACCAATTGGTCCTTGGATAGTAACTTCTGATGATATAGTTGATCCATGCAATCTCTCTATTCGCTCTTTTGTGAATGGGGAAAAACGTCAAGATTCCAATACAAGACATTTTATTTTTGATATACCAAATCTCATTGAATTCATTTCTCATTTAATTACTTTAGACCCTGGAGATATTATATTGACCGGGACTCCCGATGGTGTAGGAGTTGCCATGCAGCCTCCGCAATTTCTACAAGATGGGGACATCATTTCTTTGGAAGTAGAAGGTATCGGGAAGCTTGAAAACAAAATAATGGAACGAAAAGCCAATAAATAGGGGGGGATGTTTATATGAGTCTTTTTGAAGAACTTCAACAATTGTTAGCACCAGACCGCGTGACTAGAAATCAAACCATTTTAGAGCAGCACAGTAAAGATGAATCATGGCATGAACCATGTGTACCGGATGTCGTGGTCTATCCAATAAATACGAATGAGGTAAGTGAAATAGTAAAATTAGCGGATAAATATAATACTGTAATTGTCCCGTTTGGCCTTGGTTCGAGTCTAGAGGGAAGCATTATTCCTTATCATAAAGGAATTACCATTGATTTTTCATATATGAATAAAATATTGGAAGTACGGGAGGAAGATTTTCTTGTAAGAGTACAGCCAGGTGTTACAAGACTTCAATTAAATAAAGAATTGAAAAAACATGGATTGTTTTTCTCTGTTGATCCTGGTGCAGATGCAACACTCGGAGGAATGACTGCCACCAATGCAAGTGGCACTACTTCGGTAAAATATGGTGTTATGAGGGATCAAGTAAGAGATTTAGAAGTTGTCCTTGCAGATGGTTCAATCATTCATACTGGAAATTTAGCTGCAAAATCATCTTCAGGTTATCATTTAAATGGATTATTTGTTGGATCCGAAGGAACGCTTGGATGCTTTACAGAGCTAACATTAAAAGTATACGGTATTCCAGAGTATATTATGGCAGCAAGAGCTTCGTTTGAGAGTATTAATCATGCAGTTGATGCGGTTACTGCGATTTTACAAGCAGGTATACCAGTTGCGAGGGTGGAACTTGTTGACGAAAAATCAATAAAACAAATAAACCTGTTTAGTGAAACAGATTATCAAGAAGTACCTACTATATTTTTAGAATTTCATGGCAATGAAGCAGGGCTAAAGCAAGATGTAGATTTTATGCGGGAAATAGTTGAAGATTTTCATTGTAAGTCAATGGAATTTGAAACGGAAACAGCCTCTAGAAACCGTCTCTGGGAAGCGCGTCATCATACGGCATATGCTTTCATTCATGGCTTCCCAGGAAAAAAACAGATGACGACAGATGTATGCTTGCCAATTTCTGAACTTGCAGAAGCAATAAAGGACGCCAGAGATGCTATTGAAGGAACAGGACTCCCAGGTGGAATCGTTGGACATGTTGGGGATGGTAATTTTCACACTTTATTAATGATCGATGTCAATCATCCAGAAGATATTGAAAAGGCTAGTCTGGTTAATCAGCGTATTGTAAACTATGCACTTGCCAAAGGTGGAACTTGTACAGGGGAACATGGGGTTGGAATAGGAAAACAAAAATATCAAGAAAAAGAACACGGCGAAGCTATTCATGTAATGCGAAAGATAAAAAGTGCTTTCGATCCAGGTGGTGTACTTAATCCTGGGAAAGTAGTCACAGAGGTTTCCGAGAAATCATTATAAATTTGATTGTAAAAAATTGTGGAGAGGCTGGGACATAACTAGCCCCAAATAAACAAAATCGGTTGTGTTTATCAATAAATGATAAACGCAACCGTTTTTTCTTTTGTTTTTATGTGAAAATGTTCCATTTTTATTGTTAATGGCGGTATACTTCCTTAAATTTACCGCCATTAACGCAAATCCCATTTCGTTATGCACCTTAGGTTTTCCTCGTACGGACATACGAGTGAAACCTAAATTAGCCTTCAAAAATCCAAAA
>NZ_JFBD01000109.1 GCF_000709085.1 Virgibacillus alimentarius
AACACAACCGTTTTTGTTTATTTAAGGCTAGTTATGTCCCGGCCTCTTTTAAATATCAGCCTCTATTTATAGATTTTGTTGCAAGTTGCATGACAGTCATATCATCCATTGGTGGGTTGTGTAAGCCAGCACGCACGTCACGGTAATAGCGTTGCAGGGGATTCTTTTGTGACAAACTTCTTGCCCCAACTACACGCATAGCTAGATCGACTATTTTCAACGCCTGATTGACAACAGATAATTTTACAGCACCAAGTTCCGGTTTCATTGTTTGACGGGTATCTTCATTACTTTCATCCCATTTTTTGGCAACTGCATAAAGAAAATGACTGCTCTGGAGCACATGCAATTCCATTTCTCCTAATTTTTGTTTGATATTTGGTAACTCAGAAATGGTCCCTTTAATGCTATTCGGTGAATAACTGGTAGCAAAATCGATCGCATATTCCTGTGCTGCACGGGCGATGCCTAAATAGCATGCTGGAATATGAAGCAGCCAACCAGCAGCTGGTTTATTTCCCGGAGTAAGATACTGTACAAGGTCATCTGCATCCACTTGTACATTTTCAAGCACAAGATCATGGCTTCCGGTTGCCTTCATTCCAATTGAATCCCATGTTTCATCGATGCTTACTCCATTGCGATCTCTTCTAATAAGAAAGTTCCCTACTTGATCTGTACCATCAATGGATGCACTAACGACAAAGTAAGTAAGAATGGGAGCAAGCGTCGTAAAATTTTTTCTTCCGTTGATGATCCAGCCATCTGCATTTTTCTCAGCTACAGTTTCAGGCCTGCCTCCACGAGTGGGACTACCTGTTGCTGGTTCAGATGCAGCGTTATTTAATAATGCACCTGTGTTAATAACTTCTTGTGCAAATGATTGATATGTAGCCTTATCCCATATATCATTTTCCCCAAGCTGTTTCGTAATCCCCATATGCCAGCCGATCGACAATGCTGTAGATCCGTCTGCTTTAGCAATTGTTTCTTGATGCTTTAGCATTTCGGTAAGGGATATACCTAAGCCGCCATATTTTTTAGGGATCGTCAAAGCGGGGTATCCAATTTCTTTTAGTGCGTTAAAATTATCAAAAGGAAATGTTCCTTCCTCGTCATGTTTTTTCGCTTTTTCAGCAAAAGACGTAACTTTTTCAGCTAATGCTTTGTTTCGTTCTTCAGCAGACTTCATATCTGTTAATTTCAAATCCATTTCCCTCCATCTATTTCATATTCCGATGAAAACAGTTGGAATTATATATCTCATATTATTCCATTACTTTTATAAAAGTGCAAGGAAAGACGCTTCTCTTTTAATCAATATGATCGTTGTGATACAAATAAATTTTCCACGGAGAACCCTCCAATTCAAAACTTCGTTCAAATGTAAGATCGATTTCTTCAGCATTTTCTATAGGCAAGGCAGAGAAAACAAATTCCCCACCCAATTGTGCTAATTGATCCGTATTAATATTCAGCTCTTTGATGGATTTTTCGCTGTGTTTGGAAAACATATAACTTTTCCCTAATTCACCCACATACATATATAATCTGCTTCCCCATGTATCAAAGTAATTTTTCAGCTTTGGATTTTTCTCCAGTTCGGGTGCTATCACTTTGCGAAATTCATGTTTGTAGGCAAGCGGAAATGTATTATTATAGGTATCCAGCGTATAAAAGCCGTTGTACTGAGCGATGGTTGGATGCATCGCAACACTGACGACACGATAGTCTGCCTGATCCTTGCCAATGTAATCCTCAATCTTTTGGAATAAATTCGTAGAATAAAATTCCTTGTATGTCGGTGTATCAATTATACTGTATTTTATTTCTTCCGTAAGCGGAAAAAGAATTGCACATTGACATACGATTAGGATGGCAACGATAACTTTACCAAATTTCCATTTCCATAAAACTGTTAAGGCTAAGGCAAAAGATAGATACCACATAACTGGGCGCATAAACTGGATACGGCTAAAGTTAAACGTATTAAAGATTGAAAAACTATCCTTTAAGAAACGCATCTCTTCCCAATACCAGAATGCATAAAATAATGAAAAGAGTGTATTTGCGATCAACAGTCCGAGCAAAAGCTTATAATCCATTTTACGATAAACAGCTATCACCAGAGCAATGATCGTAATAGGAAAAATAATGGTCGCATGCATGTCCCAAGCATGTGTGTGCCCTTCGATAAAGTTTTTTAAAAACAAATCCCATGTTTCAGGCAAATTTTTATGACCAAGATTAAGCGCTTCTCTATGCGAGGTAAATGTACTGTTGAGAAACATGGAAACGATAAGCATATAATTTTTTATTAAATAAATAAAAGTCATTCCAGCGATGCTGAAGAAAAAAGCAGGATTGAACTTTCTACTCCGAAACCAGTCGATGAGCCAAAGCAATCCGATTAATCCAAGGAAAAAAATAAACGACAAAATAAAGCTTGAGTAAAAAGGAAATAGAAATAAAAGTACCCAATATAATTTTGGTGTATGTTTTCCTTGCTTTCTAATAGTCAAGAAGATATGTAATGCAAGAGGTAATCCCGCAATCGATAACGATCCGGATGGCCAGTAAGGCAGGAGTGCATAGCCTAAAGCAACTCCTGTTGTGATGAAAGCTGATTTTTCATTTAATATATTTTTTCTTAGTAAAATATACATTCCTATGTAAGCAACAAAACGCATGAACGTTTGGTTGATCGTATAAGCAGTGAAAGGGCTAAAAAGCACATATAACCAGACATTTGCATCTAGCCCTGATGCAAGTGCACTTCGCGGAAGCCCATTTATTACATTTGGCAGTGTCGCATTGGGGGATGAAAAGATAGCCCCGCTTTCTGCAAGCATTTTATACCAGACAATATTAGAATCCAGATTATCATGAACGCGAATATGTGTGTTTTCTTCTAAAATATAATAGGGTAGAAGATAGGCGATGATGATAAGAAACGCAATATAGAAAAGTTTATGAGCTGAAAAATGCTTGCGTACATTGAACCACATAGTCGACATCCTCTTTTGTTATTCCATAAAACAATGGAAGGCGTACAATTTTTTCACTTTCTTTTGTTGTATAATGATCTTCACCGATAAAAGCACCATATTTTTTACCAGCATGGGAGGTGTGTAAAGGAACATAATGGGAAACAGCCATAATATCATTATCCTTTAAATCATTCATGAGGGCTTGCCTTTCATTTCCGTTTTTCATCTTCAAATAAAACATATGCGCATTATGCATGCATTCTTCAGGAATAGTAGGTAACTTGATATATCCCGCTTCCATTAATGGATACAATTTCTGATAATAATACTTCCAGGTTTGCATTCGGTTTTCATATATTTGGTTCGCGTTTTCTAATTGTGCATATAGAAATGCCGCATTCAGCTCACTTAATAGAAAAGAAGAGCCCAGGTCGCGCCATGTATACTTATCGACCATCCCTCGAACAAACTGTGAACGGTTGGTACCTTTTTCTTGTATGATTTCGGCGCGTTCAATCGATGGCTTATGATTGACAAGAAGAGCACCACCTTCGCCACATGTATAGTTTTTTGTGTCATGAAAACTAAACGTACCAAAATGTCCGATTGTTCCTAAAGGTTCTCCCTTATATGTACTAAGAAGTGCTTGAGCAGCATCCTCAACAACAAACAGACGGTGCTCTGAAGCAATTTCCATAATCTTATCCATATCGCAGGAAACACCTGCATAATGGACAACCACAATCACTTTTGTCCTTTTGGTAATTGCGTTTTCGATTGCGGCCGGTTCAATATTCATTGTTTTAGGATCGATATCGACGAATATGACTTTAGCTCCTCTAAGTGCAAATGCACTTGCTGTAGAAACAAAGGTATACGAAGGCATGATTACTTCATCACCTTCGCCAACTTCCGTTAATAATGCTGCCATTTCTAGAGAAGCTGTGCAGGAGGGGGTAAGTAACGTTTTATTGCATCCTAAACGTTCTTCCATCCATTCATTGCACTTTTGGCTGAATGGGCCATCTCCAGACAGTTTGTTCTGCAAAATTGCTTCATGTATGTATTTTTTCTCATTTCCTGTAATACATGGCTTATTAAACGGAATCATAAAAATCACCTCACAAGGATTGACTGGTAACGATAATACCGAAAACAATTAGTAATAGTCCGATTACTTTTTGACTCGTCATCGGTTCACCAAACATAAATACTGAAAAAAGGAAAACAAGAACAAATGAGAGACTCATAAATGGGTAAGCAAAACTGATATTAAATTTAGTCATTGCAGCCATCCAAAATAAAGAGGCCACAAATGCTGATAGGAAACCCGATAGAATGAGCGGATCCAGGAGTAATCGCAGTAAAAATAAAACCTTATCAAATGTTTCTTTTGGAAGACTCCCGAATTTATCGATGCGCCATTTCAGCATTAACTGGCCGTATACCGTAAAAAGGATGGTTCCAAGAATATAAAAATACCCCATCATTACACACCTTTTGGAGCAGGACCATTTAACTTATGATAGACATCAAGTGTCTTCTTTAACTTGAATCCAAGAGAGTAAAATAAATTAAGGGAAGCCACATTGGCAGCAGAAATGGAAGTTCTTAATTCAGAATATCCCAAATTAAACTGCTCCTGACACCCTCGGCTTGTAAACGATTTTGTTAAACCCTTGCCTTGAAATTCCTTTTTAATTCCGAGTAAAAGAACTTTATTTGCGTCATATGCATAAAACCCAGCTGTTCTTCCTTCATATAGAAGATTAAAAATTTTATTTTCCTCAATCAAATCGCCAACCCACCGCTTATATCTCATGTCAGCAAGGGAGTTTGGAATATTAAAATCACGATGAAATCGACCATGCATAAACGCCTCTTCAGCTATCTGTAAAATTTCCGTTTCATCATAATTTCTGGATATGGAGGTTTTTTCCTTGTGGATAGTATGGAAATTCTCTTTTTT
>NZ_JFBD01000110.1 GCF_000709085.1 Virgibacillus alimentarius
TAGTTTTCTTATTTTGTATGAACGTTTATCATTGGTGACCCTGCATCTGCTGACTTTTTTCGAAAGTCATTTTTTATGTAGAATAACCTAGATTATATTAATTTTCAATTCAAAAATTGCTCTAAAAACAAAAAAATGGCTGGGCTGCTAGGATTCGAACCTAGGCTACACGGGATCAAAACCCGATGCCTTACCGCTTGGCTACAGCCCAACAATCGTATAAATATATGGTGGAGGGGGGCAGATTCGAACTGCCGAACCCAGAGGGAGCGGATTTACAGTCCGCCGCGTTTAGCCACTTCGCTACCCCTCCATATTCTTGCCTTTAGTACATTTATTATACATATAAATGATACATTTTAATTGAAATGGTGCCGGCCAGAGGACTTGAACCCCCAACCTACTGATTACAAGTCAGTTGCTCTGCCAATTGAGCTAGACCGGCATTTTTACATTTATTAAATGATAAGATTTTAAATCATAACGATCCCTGCATTTTCTAACTTGGCAGAGATAATATGTGTCCGAAGACTTCCTTTTATACTATAAATGAAAAACACTCAAAATGCAATAATTTGAAATGGTGGAGGATGCAGGGCTCGAACCTGCGACCCCTTGCTTGTAAGGCAAGTGCTCTCCCAGCTGAGCTAATCCTCCCACAGCAGAAAATCTAATATGCTTATTTCAGTAAGATAAATTTAAAACCATCCACTTCGAAATAGCTTTTTTTATAAACAATTGGTGACCCGTACGGGATTCGAACCCGTGTTACCGCCGTGAAAGGGCGGTGTCTTAACCGCTTGACCAACGGGCCTAGCACTAAATAGTATAAGAACGAAAAACAGCTCATATATCTTTTTTTAAATGTTTGTCGTAAACCAACGAATCTTATTATATACAGATTAAATATTTTTGTAAAGAGTAAAATGCATTTTTTTATAAAAATTTTTTTCTATCATGATTTCAGGGCAAAAAGGCTATAATAACAGTAACTTTTCATGATAAACAGTACGCTTATGATACACAGTTTTTTCTATATAGTAAGATTGTATATGCTTCTTTAAGGAAATAAATTAAGTTATAATAGGAAATATAAAATATTTTGGAGGTGCCACATGTCAAGTTTATTAGAAGGAAAAAATATTGTTGTCATGGGTGTTGCAAATGAGAGAAGCATTGCATGGGGAATAACAAAATCATTACATAATGCAGGTGCGAATCTCATCTTTACTTATAGACAAGAGCGATCTTACCAAAAATTAGTAAGGTTACTTGAAAAAAATAATATTACACCAAAGTTAACTGTATCTTGCGATGTCGAAAGCGATGAAAGCATTAAGGTAGCGTTTAAAGAAATAGAAGACAAAGTTAATGTCATTCATGGCCTCGTTCATTCCGTCGCATTTGCTAAAAGAGAAGAATTACAAGGCGAGTACGCGGATACATCTAGGGATGGATTTTTACTAGCGCAAAACATTAGCGCTTATTCCCTAGTAGCTGTCACTAAGCAAGCAAAAGCGTTAATGACAGAGGGCGGAAGTATCGTAACACAAACCTATATCGGTTCAGAACAAGTTATACCAAATTATAATGTCATGGGAGTTGCCAAAGCTTCACTCGAAGCTAGTGTCCGGTATTTAGCTGAAGATATGGGTAAATATGGCATCCGTGTAAATGCTATCTCTGCTGGACCGATACGTACATTGTCTGCTAAAGGAGTATCAGGATTTAATGAAAAGACTTCCATCATCGAGGAAAAAGCCCCTTTACGTCGCAATGTAGATCAAGATCAAGTTGGGGACGCCACATTATTCCTAGTAAGTGAGTTAGCAAGAGGAATAACAGGTGAAGTATTACATGTTGACTCTGGTTACCACATTATTGGCAGTTAAGCACCGTTTTGCCGCCGGGTAAACAAAAAGAGCGTGGATCTAATGATATGCTCCCCTTAAGGTAGACAGATTAAAAAATAAAAATCTGTTTTCACCTTAAGGGGAGTTTTTTATGTCCAATAAATATAAATTTAACTCTAGTAAATTTAAGTATGAAGTGTTAAAGGCATATAAGAATGAAAATTATACCTTAATAGAATTATGTTCAAAATACGGAATTGCGGATGTAACTCTGTATGATTGGGCTGAGAAACATGAGAAATATGGTCTCAAAGGATTGGAGGGCTCAAGGACATTGAAGTCATATTCTAAAGATTTAAAACAAGTAGCTGTAGAAGATTATATATCAGGGGAGCATTCTCAACGTGAGGTCATTCGCAAGTATGAAATTTCTAGCACATCAGTACTCCGAAAATGGATAAAGCAGTATAATGGTCATAGAGAATTAAAAGATACGACAAAGGGAAGGACGAGCTCTATGACTAAAGGGAGAAAAACGACTTGGAAAGAACGAATTGAGATTGTACAAGATGCTTTAGCGAATGGGAAGGATTATCAATAAACTGCGGATAAACATCAGGTATCTTACCAACAAGCATATCAATGGGTACGTAAACACGAAGATGGTGGATGGGATGCGTTACAGGATAGAAGAGGACGTTCTAAAAGTCAAGATGAGTTAACTTCCGAAGAAAAAATGAAGTTAGAAATGCATCGAATCGAAAATGAGAACGAACGTTTACGTGCAGAGAATGCTTTCTTAAAAAAGTTAGAGGGGATCGAAAGGAGGCGAAAATAAGCCAAGTTAGATTTGAAGATAAATATATCGCAATTTAAAGAACTTCATGAAAGTGAAGAATTAAGTATTGTTTTACTATGCGATATTGCAGGTATTTCGCGAGCTGCTTACTATAAATGGTTAAAACGTATACCATCCTCTCGAGAACTTCAAAATGAAGAAATCATAAGGGAAATGAAAATTCTCCATGAGAAAGTTGAGGGTATCTATGGTTACCGTCGAATGAAATTAAACATCAATCGAAAGTTTGGCCAGAATTTTAATCATAAACGTATTTATAGACTAATGAATGTTGCGGAGAATATATTGAATCGTAAATTTACAGCTGAAAAACCAAATGAAAAATGGGTCACGGATGTCACTGAATTCAAATATAGTACCTCTAAGAAAGCTTATTTAAGCGCCATTGTATATGGTAGTCTAAAACTGAACCACCATCGCACTTGAAAACTGAACCACTTCAGTAGAAAATATCCTTAGCATAACTGTCGCTAAGGAGGAGCTGGAGTGATCACTTTGAAGATAAAGCAAAAAATAATCCAATTATATTTAGAAGGTCTAAGTGAACGAAAAATTGCAAAGCGAACAAAGAAAACAAGAAATACAGTGCGCAAATATATTAAGCAGTTTAAACAGAGTAGACAAGAAGATGTGCAGGATTTACCGATTACAGAGGAGGTACTTCGACCTCCAACTTATAAAAAAAGAAATGGAAAACAAAAGGCATTAACTGAAGAAATAAAAGCTAAATTGAGAAGCTATATTAAAGAAAACCAGTGGAAAAAAGAGCATTATATGTCAAAGCAGCAAATGAAAATGACGGATATGCATGAAAAGTTATTAGATGACGGACACAAGATTAGCTATACAACGGAACGAAATTTTGTGAACAAAGAAACATCAAAAATTAAAAGTATATTATTTAGCGATTTTCACTTTACCCTATAGCAACTATCGATTCGCGAGAATCTATGAATCTCAATCTATGGTTTGTGTGCTAGATGTTCATGTTGATTTTATTAACCATACTGGTTTTATACCAAGGGTATTTACATATGACAATATGAGAACAGTAGTAAAGCAATTTGTAGGCACAGAAAGAACAATAACAGACAGTATGGTTCATTTATCAAACTATTATGAGTTTAACATTCGATTGTGCCAACCACGAAAAGGAAATGAAAAAGGGCATGTGGAAAGAAGCGTTGATTTCATTCGTAGAAAAGCATTTTCAGCAGTTTATTCTTTTCAAAGCTTACAAGAGCAAGTATGCATTTAGAATCAACGTTAGAAAAGTTAAATAAAAGAATCTATCACGAACATAAAGTGTCACATCATGAATTGTTGAAGCAAGAAGCAGCACACTCTAAACCAGCTATTTCATCCTTTAATCCATCGGATATGATAGAAGTGCGAGTGAACAAATATAGTACAATTGTTTTTAAACAAAATCATTATTCTGTCCCGGAGGGACACGTTGGGAAGTACATTAAGGCCAAAGTAGGTGCAAAGAAAATTAAATTATTTGTGGAAGGAGAATTAATCGCTGTTCATGAAAGATGTTGGGGACTACATCAGTGGAATATGGATATCAACCATTATTTAAAACATTCGAAAGAAAAAAAGGTGCTATCGCCCAAAGTGAATGTTTGAGGCAAGCACCAACCAAAATAAAAAATATCTACTACGAACATTATATAGGAAAAGAAAAGGAATTTCTAGAATTACTCTTTTATATACAATCGAATAACAATATTGATGAAGTGATAAGCGTCGTTGAGCAACTTAAAACAATACGTCCAGATCATGTTTCGACAGAAAGAATTTTATTTTTATGCGAACAATCAGCATCGAATGAAGGTCATACTATACGAGATGATGATGTAACTAAGCAAGCAGAAGATAACATGATGGCATATGCGGCATTGTTTAATCAATTAGAGGAGGTCACTTCATCATGACAATGAAAGAACAAGTTATTCAAATGTGTAAGGACCTTAGATTACCAAGTATACGAAAACTAGTTAACGAAGAGACATCATTTACACACCCAGAACAGGCAATCAAAATCCTGCATCAAGTATTGGTGCAGGAAAAGGAAGACAGATTTATTCGAGCAAAACAAAATAGAATTCGTACGGCAAATTTCCCGCAAAGAAAGTTATTAGAGGAATTGTCTATGGAGGCGTTGCCTCCTCAAGCTCAACAAAAAATACCGATTTTAAAGCAATTAGATTTTATCAAAGAAGGTCAAAACGTCCTATTAACAGGGTCGCCTGGCACTGGAAAGACGCATACGTCTATTGGTTTAGGTATGGAAGCATGTTTAGCTGGATATAAAGTATTTTTTGCGACGGTACCTTCACTTATCAATCAACTAAAAGAATGTAGATCAGATCGTACACTTCGTTCATTTGAATTGAAGTTTGAGAAATATGACTTAGTTATTATAGATGAACTAGGTTATATATCCTTCGATAAAGAAGGCGCAGAATTATTGTTTACACATCTTTCCTTAAGAGCGGGGAAAAAATCTACGATTATTACAAGTAACTTACCATTTACAAAATGGAATGAAATTTTTCACGTTCAAGTATTAACGGCTGCTTTGACAGACCGATTAACACATAAATCGCACGTTTTAAATATGAATGGACCATCCTTTAGAATGCGTGAAACAGAAGAATGGTTAAAAAGTGAATTAACTGATGAATAATTATTTATTTTAGGGTGGTTCAAAATTTAATTGCGAAGTGGTTCACTTTTCACTTGCGAAATACATTAGGAATATGTTTTAAACCCTTTTGTACCATTAAGCCATAAGTTTCTCTTTTTTTATTACCTGACATTTTTGTAGATCAACTCACTTTCTTAATTGTAAATACCTTTATTCACAGCTTCCGCTACCCGCTGCGGGACTTTGCCCTCCAATTAAGAATAAAATCATTCATTATATTTATTATTTGAATTGTTAATAATATAATAGTCAGATAATAATGTAAAGTGTACACTTGTATTTATACGTACACTATTAAACTATTGTAATTACGGGATAAACTGTTATATGTAAACTATTAGATTAATAGAATACATATAGTTAACTAAAGACTTTGATATAGAGATTAAATTTACACTGGGAAATCAAAACTATAGTATTGATGTTGATAAAAAGCAAATTGACCAACTAAACGATTTATATAAAGCATTGGTTTATATTTCAGAGAAAACACACGAAAACAGTATCGTGCTAGATATGGCTAATCAGAGTTTAGATAAAGCAATGACTGTCTTACAAAATTCAAGAACATCGGAAACGCAACTTGCAGATCAGTATAAACAATTGACCGAATTTGGATTCTCCTGGTTAAAGTCATCTCGTGAACAGTATCACGAAAAAGACTTTGGAGATGTTTTCGAAAAGTATATAAATAATTAACGGGGACAGTCCCCATAAAATTGCACCTTATAGAACAGATGAAAAAAGTACTGTTCTATAAGGTGCTTTTCTGTATAATAAAAGATGGTGAAATAATGAAGCCAAGAAAATAGCAAGTCATTTTAGCAAATTGGATATGAAGATACCATCAACAAATATACATCTTCTAGTTTGTGAAGAATTACATATATAGTAAGGGGATTGCATGAAATGAAAAGGTAGATATCAGAAATAATCTCAATAAGAATTAAAAGTATTCTGTAAGACAAACATTTGAAATTACTAAAGGAAGTGCGTATGAATGGAATGGAAAAATATATACCGTGGCTTGCTGATGGGGGCTAGTGACATCATTCCCGGGGTCAGCGGCGGGACAATTGCCGTGTTACTTGGCATTTATGACCGTTTGATTGCGGCGGTTAATGGTTTTTTTAGTAAGGATTGGAAAAAACAGCTTGGGTTCTTAATCCCTTTGGGAGTTGGTGTTGGAGCTGCCATTCTCTTATTAAGTAATGTCATCGAGTGGCTATTTGAACACTATACAGGCCCCACACAATTTTTCTTTTTGGGGCTAATAATAGGCATCCTTCCTTATTTATTCCACCAATCAGATGCGAAACAAACCTTTACGTGGAAACACATCATTCTATTGGTGATTGGAGCGCTTATTGTTGGATCAATGGTCTTTCTTAATACAGGGGAAGGTACGGCGATGGAACGAACAATGTCCACCTACCTACTATTATTTATCTCTGGATTTTTAGCGAGTGCTGCGATGATTTTACCGGGAATTAGCGGATCATTTATCTTATATGTTATCGGTATTTACCAAACTGTAATTGCTGGGATAAGCAGTTTTCAGCTCGATGTTATTGCAGTGACGGGGATAGGAATCGTTTGTGGAATCGTTCTTATGAGTAAAATCATCAACTTCTTTCTCCTTAACTATCGAACCGGTACATTTGCTATTATCATCGGCTTTGTAATCGGCTCAATTTTTGTTGTCTTCCCGGGCTGGCCAACGGATAAAACATTCCTATTAATAAGTGTTGCAACCTTTGCAGCAGGCTTATTTAGTGCATATATCCTCGGGAAAGTGGAGTATAAGGAATAACAACTCAAAAGATAAATTATAAGCCTAGTATCGTTTCCTCATCTTACGACACTAGGCTTACATCATTACTTCAACACAGTAAAATGCAATGGAGACTGCTCCATCACCCTTCTATGTCACGTTTGTTATATCCAATAATCCCAACAATCATCAAGATACCAGCTATAACTGTCAAAGTGAATAATGGCAGCCATTTCATTTCCTCAACAGGGAGCTGTGGAATATAGCCATATGGAGATAGCTTTCCAACCCAACCCGGGAAATCAAACAAACCTCCTAGATACAGGACGAAGAAGGAATAAATGACGTAACCCCATATGAAACGACTTAATTTTGGTAGGAAACCTATCAGCAATACAGCTAAACCAATCATAACGATCATGGCTGGATAATATACGAGGGCTGCACCGTAAATTGTCTCAAATTTTAGCCCTTCTTCCATGACCGTATTTCCTGCAGCCCAGAGCCCAATCGCAGCAAGAGAAAGCATGATAAACCCATTCATAATGGAAATGATGAGATAACCTACCACCACTTGAGTACGAGAAACAGCTCTTGAAAGTAAATGTTCTAGCCGATTCTTTTTCTCTTCCTCATTCAGTTTAAGCATGACCATTAATGGAGGAATGGTTGAAAGTAAGCTCATCACAATCATGAGCATCGGGATAAACTGTTCTGTTAATGTATATCCCTTTTGATCAGCTAGTAATTGCTCCAGCGTCTCATTTCCCTCAAAAAAGGATTCCAAATCACCAAAAACGGAGCCATAAGATACACCCAATACAAGCATTCCAATTGCCCAAGCAATGATTCCTGTACGCTGAAGTCTTAAAGCCAACCCAGCAGGATTTTGTAAAAACATGGAAGCATATCTTTTTCCGGGCTTTGATGGAAAGAATCCCGTTCCTAAGTCTCGGATCGCATTTAAATAATTTGCTACTATAAATAAAATGATGGATACACCAATCATTAACATTATAGGCCACCAATGATTCGTGGAATAAGCCTCCGTTTGTGTCACCCACCCTAAGGGGGAAAGCATCGACCATGCCTCATTGCCCACATCACCAATCGCACGAACAAAATATGCAATTAGGAGTATGGCAATAGAATAACCAGTTGCTCCACGTGAACTTTCAGAAAGCTGCGCAAAAACTGCCGTGATTCCTGTAAAGACCATTCCAGTTGCGCCTAAAGCAGTACCATATAATAAAGATCCTTCTAGCCCCATACTTTCTATACCTAATGCATAAAGCCCCAAACCAATCACTAACGTCAAAAGTACATTGACTATAACCAATACAAGTAGTGTTGCATTTACATTTGCCAGGCGTCCTACTGGCAAAGCTCGAATCATTTCGATCCGACCATCTTCCTCATTCGCACGGGTATGTCGGCTCACAAGCAAAATACTCATCAATCCAACGACAACCGCTGTTAGTAGGAGCATCTGATGTGCTGTCATCGCCCCGATTGTATAATGATCTAGATCACCAGGTCCCACCATGGCTGTCATAGCCGGGTTTTGCATCGTTTCTGCCATCACATCTCTTTCTTGCTGAGAGGCATACAGATTCTTAAAGGAAATTGGCACAATCCATGTGAAAATAGATATTCCAATCAACCATAAAAAAATACGAATGCGGTCCAGTCTTACGATCAATCTAGATAAAGAGATAGTATTTTTAGAAGTAGAACCTATCATTAGAACGCACCCCCTGCTCCTTTTCCATCTTTGTTTTCATAATGGCGCATAAATAAATCTTCCAATGTTGGCGGTGCACTTTCCAATTTTACGATGCCAAATTGACTTACATGTTTAATCACAGCATCCAATTCCTCTGTATCCACTTGGAATGACAGTCCCTGTTCTTCTCTAACCACATCATGTACACCGTTCAATTCATTTATGGAAGTAATCGACTCTTTTGTTTCAACAAGCAAATTGGTTCGTGTTAAATGGCGTAATTCGTTTAACGAACCTGTTTCAATAATCTTACCCCGACGGATGATACCTACCCGGTCGCATAACTTTTCAACTTCAGATAAAATATGACTGGAAAGCAAGACACTTTTACCTGCTTGCTTGGCTTCCAATACGCATTCCTGAAAAACCTGTTCCATTAATGGGTCCAGTCCAGAAGTTGGTTCATCTAAAATATATAAATCTGCTTCAGACGAAAAGGCAGCGACCAAAGCTACTTTTTGCCTATTCCCCTTCGAATAGGTTCTGCATTTTTTGGTTGGATCCAGATCAAATTTCTTAATCAATTCTTCACGCTTGTTTTTATTATTTCCCCCCCGCAATTTAACAAATAGATCAATCACCTCACCGCCAGTTAAATTTGGCCATAGATTCACATCCCCCGGGACATAGGCAAGACGCCTGTGTATATCAACAGCATCTGACCATGCATCTTTTCCGAATATTTCCACCATGCCTTTCGTTGCTTTTAAAATACCAAGCAAAATACGAATGGTCGTTGACTTACCAGCTCCATTAGGTCCAATAAATCCATAAACTTCTCCCTCATTTAATTCGATATTAATCCCATCAAGTGCAGTGAAGTTCCCAAACTTTTTT
>NZ_JFBD01000111.1 GCF_000709085.1 Virgibacillus alimentarius
ACCCTCTATCGCGCGAGTTCAACCCTCTATCGCTCGAGTTCAACCCTCTATCGCGCGAGTTCAGCTCCATATTGCTCGAGTTCCTGACCGCGTCGCTCGAGTTCAACCCTCTATCGCTCGAGTTCAACCCTTTATCGCGCGACTTCATCCCTCTATCGCTCGTCCAAAAGGACCTAAAAAAAGTCCCGCTCCTCTTTGAAGCTGTCAAAAGCTTAAAGGAGCATAAAAATAGCATGTGCACTCAAAAGAGGATGCACATGCTATTTTTATTTATTTTTTAAACATCGATTGGAAGGATCGAAGGATATCCGTAAAGAATAAAATCGTTAAAAGTCCGATAATGGTCATCGTATAGGACAAAGTGTCATCAAAAAAGGTTACCCCAAGCAAAACCAATACAATTCCGATATAAAATCCTGGATCAGAAAACGCAAGGGATTCCACGTCATCCATCTTCATTTTATTTTGCAACTTTTTATCGCTCCTGATCAGTTCGTCTATGGTTACAGCAAATAGATCACTCATTTGAATTAGATTTTCAATATCCGGATAACCCTTATTAGACTCCCATTTATACACGGCTTGACGTGAGACATTTAATTCCTTCGCTAATGCCTCTTGGGACATGCCACTTTCTTCCCTTAGCCGCTTTAACTTATCACCAAATGCATCACCCAAATCACCACCTCCTCCAAAAAGCCTACACCAATCCCTTTGATTGTGGAATAAACGTGTCGTAAAAAAATGTAAACGTAGGGTTTACAACCCGCATACTTCCTTTACTTCCGCTGGATCTCCATCCATTCGATCAGGAACGTTTCAGTAATTTATTCAATTTATTTCGATACCCAAAATATGGCATCCCCGTAAAAATAAGAGCGATTAGTGACAAATAACCAAGAATCAGGCTGCCATTTCTAATCAGTGCAGGAACCCATCCATAACTGCCTAACGCGCCAAGGAACATGAAGGTGAATGTAATGATCAGCATGATGAAAGCAGCCTTCCCCATTTTTTTCTTTTCCGTTTCATACTTTTCAATCATTGTTTCTTTGTCTGAATAAATGGGGGCTGTCCCGACTGGTGCATAAAAAAGATGAATGCTGTTTCCAGATGAGCAGACATGCGACCATCCAGCCGCTTCAAAATACGCGAAGTAATCTTCATCTGCATCCATTTGATAATCAAGGGAATATTGAATCGTTGCCGGCTCTCCTTTTTGTAATCGATAACCAAACGGGGCAAAGCCTTCTAATATCCAGCCCTTTTTGGCATACTTACTTAGCTTTTTCATATCCTTTTCTTCAGAAAACGCCAACCCACCACTGGAAACATATTTTGTCTGTTTCATGCTAATGGCTCTCCCTTCTCTTTGAACATTTTCTCCGCATGGCGCACCATCTCTTGTCTGCGCTTCACTTCCTTTTTCAAAAGCTGCACACCTTTTTTGGTTGTGATATATGTTTTTTTGCGTCGATCGCCTTCATCAACCAGTTCGATTAATTCTGCGGAAAGTAACTTTTGGATCGTTGTATACATAGACGCCGGTCCTACAATAAAATTGCCATTTGTCATGGTTTCAATTGATTTCATAATGAAGTATCCATGTTTTGCTTCCATTAAAGACACCAATATATAAAACGGCGTATCTGTGAGTTCCTCCATTTCTGTTGTATATCGTGCCATCGCAATTATCCTTTCTTATATCATATGATGATATATCGTTATGTATAATATATCATCATATGATATAAATGTAAACAATATGAAAAAGAAAAAGCACAATTCTGCAAAAGAGAATTGTGCCTTTCATTCATTTCCGTAACCGGAGAATAAAATCTTTCAAATCAACCATACGAGCGAACGCTGGTTTCGCCTCTGTTCCGGCAATGATCAGTGGGACAAGGGATTCCTGTCTGTGCAACGAGCCATGTGCCGCTCCCGCAAGATGAAAGGGTGTGGATTGCGCTTTAAATTCACATCCCGGTTTGGCATTCACAACAATAAAACGGCCGGAATGCGAATGCAGTACCCCGCGCAAACGAGCAAGTGCATCAGGATAATCCCCGTATGTTACCTTTTTATCCTTGGTCACATGCAAATCAAGAAGATCCTGCTCTCCTTCTAAGTGCCACGTTTGCTCATATAAATCCATATAATCTCCACCTGATCTGTACGTCAGGGAATTTTCATGCTTGCCAGATTCCACATGAATCATCCCTTCCTCTTTCCAGGCGATCACATCGATACGTTGATCTTTCTTTAGTTGTTGGACCACCTGAGACAGAGGAAGTTGATCATCCAGCACATAAATATAGGCCATCCGCTGATTAACAGTAATCGCAAGCTGATCTTTCCTGCGAACCGGTCGCTCCACACGCGCGATCCGATGTTTTTTCAAAATTTTACGTAAATCAATCATGACCTTCTTATATTTCGAACCTGTAGGAGAATGGCCGTTATCACCAATCACGATCCATATATTTTGATGGAGTGCCTCTTCCCAGCTTGGATACACATTGAGTATCTTTTGAATTTCCTTGTCAATTTTCGTAATCCCTTTTATATCCAAAGGCCCTTTAAAATGAATACGCGCGTCCATATCCTGAAAAATACAAAACGTAAAGCCCGGAAGCTTATTTTTCTTCATTAAATAGCGAAGTTCTTTCGCTGTATACTTATAATTGCCCGCTGCTATTTGTGTCGGGATGCCTCGCGGGCGAAGCTTGGAAAATACACCTAGTGAGAAAATCGGCGTTGTTTTGCTTGTCCATTCACCATCTTCAAATCGTGTTAAGGTGCTCAGCAAGCGCGGAACTTGAAGTTTTTTCGGTGTATTTCCACGGTAAACAAATGAATTAATGGATGCGGAAGGAATTCCCATATGCGCTAAGTCCTCATAAATCGTCGTCACTTCTCCACTCAAGTGTTCATTATTTAATTGATAAAGCATGTTATGAATGGAGCGACGCATCCCCATTCGAAGTGTTTCGCGAAACCCGGTTCCGTAATTAATAAACTGTTTCTTGGAAACATCAAACCAATTTAAGCCTGGTACCTTGTGTTGATCCGCATACGTCCCAGTCAAAAGACTGCTGTCAATCGTAACAGACATCGTGGGAAAGGACGTAACCATATCGGAAAAATAATTTCCTCTCTCCATCAAAAACTGCAGAGCCGGTGCACGTCCAGTCTGAGCAGCCGTTTCCAGTGGCATGGACATCAAGGAATCCATATTGAGCATTATAATTGGCTTATGTAATGGATATTGCTTCATCTTTTTCACCTACCTCCATACATATACCTTTAACTTATACAAAAGAAGCAGTTATATACACAAAAAATAGAAAAAACTGCCATCCCTACGTATGACAGTTTTTATATATAGGTGAAAAAGCAGTGGTATTTTTATGGATTGGTTGTCCAAAGTCCTGCTGTTTTTACAAATACACGTTTATTTAACTTCAGTTGTGAAACAATAAGTTCCGCCATATCTTCCGCCTGAAGCACATTGTCTTCATTCCCTTTTACTAAGCCTTCTTTGATGGCTAGATCGGTAACAACGGTACTTGGTGTTAATGCAGTAACACGAATATCATGCTTGCGCGCTTCCATTGCAAGTGATTCCGTCAGCCCAAGCACACCGGCTTTTGACGCACTATAAGCGCTCGTTACAGGACCACCTTTTTGCCCAGCAGTAGAAGAAATATTGATAATATCACCGGATTTTTGTTCTACCATTGTTGGAAATACTGCACGGGTGACATAGTACATACCGAGTAAATTGACTTGAATGATTTTTTCCCACTCAGCAGGATCAAGCTCCATAAAGCTTCCGAACTTAGCAATACCTGCATTATTGATTAAAATATCTA
Source organism: Virgibacillus alimentarius (assembly GCF_000709085.1). Lineage (GTDB taxonomy): Bacteria > Bacillota > Bacilli > Bacillales > Amphibacillaceae > Virgibacillus_B > Virgibacillus_B alimentarius. Next base: position 3,876 of record NZ_JFBD01000111.1, read on the forward strand.
TTTTCCCTAAACTATTTTTTAATTGATCAATCGTTTGTTTAACCTCTTCATTGGAGGATACATCCGCGGTACCAATGGAAACCGTAACACCTTCTTGCTTTGCTTCCTCTGCTACTTTTTCTAAATCCGCTTGTGTACGTGCCAACAACCCTAAATGAACACCTTCTTTAGCTAAAGCAAGTGCAGTCGCACGACCAATCCCCTTGCCAGCACCGGTGATGATTGCTGTTTTTCCTTGTAATGATTGTGACATAAGAACACTCCCTTAACATTAATCAACCCCCATTATACAATTTTTTATTTAAGAAGAAAGCAAATAGACTTATACTGAATTTAGGCAAAATTAACATTGCTGATTTTCTAACTCCTAGTCGCGCAAACTACAGCAGAAATCGAGCGAGCTGCTCTCTCGGACGAGCAATTTTCACATAATGGTGCGCAATAATCATGCGTGCGCGAGCAGCAACGACAAACAGTCGAGCAATAAAGCAAGAAAGTCGAGCAATAGGAAGGCATGCTCGCGCAATAAGGGAGGTAGGCCGAGCGATAACACGTGTGAGTCGCGCAACAAGAGGAGCTACTCGAGCGATATAGCAGAAAACTCGCGCACTAACCAATACAAATCACGGTACGACTTGAACATAAAACATCGAATCCCCTGCGTGAGATCAACATGCCTGGCAAATGCACATTCCCTTAGCTCCGATTTCTGCACAGACAAAGCCAATATTTTCACAAACCTCGACAATCTTCCATTTCATTTCCAAAAAAATTTGACGTTATTTCCCGGGAAATGATGAAATTTCTCGCTCTAACGTAATGAAAGCGAAGCGACTTTTATCCATGTAAAAAGCCGCTTCGCTTGTCACTTAAAATAGCTTATTTCGCTAAAATTGCCTTGCACCTGTCAGTTCCAATGGCTGAACCTTTTGTCACATGGTCACTCCTTCTGCGACTTTGATATTTCCTTCTCTTAATTGATCCACGACAATACTGTTAATCGCATTGATATAAGCGAGTGCACTTGCTTTCATAATGTTTGTATCGGTCGCTTTTGTCGTATACCTTTCCCCTTCATATTCCACTTGAATTTTAACTTTACCTTGTGCATCTATCCCTCTTGATACACTGTTAATATGGTATTCAATCAACTTCATATCCAATCCGCTAACTGCTTTGATCGCAGAATACACGGCATCGACTGGACCTGTACCCACTGCGCTGCTTTCCAAAACTTCGCCATCTTTTTTTACCTTTACACTAGCAGAAGGAAAATGATTATTACTGATCACTTGCAGATCCACCAGTTCATAAAAATATTGACTGAAGTTGGTTAAACCTTGATCCTGCGTGCTCTGCTCCCTGAAATAATTTTCAATGATCACGTACAGATCATGATCATACACTTCCTTCTTTGTATCCGCTAGTTCAATAAATCCTTCAAAAATTCCTTCGAACTGCGCTTCCGTTAAGTTTGTAAATCCTAATTTTTCAAGCGTATTTTTCACAGCGTGACGGCCAGATCTTGCAGTTAGCACAAGGTCCATATCGTCCATGCCCACTTCCTTAGGACTAATAATTTCATACGCATCCCTGGATTTCAGCAGCCCATCTTGGTGGATTCCGGATGAATGTGCAAACGCATTTTCCCCGGTAATTGCTTTATTCACCTGTACATCAAGCCCCATCAAACTGCTGATAAGCCTTGACGTGTTCATAATTTCTTTCGTATTAATTTTCGTATGCGCCTGAAATGCAGTCGGTCGTGTATTCATTGCCATGACAATTTCCTCCAGCGCCGCATTACCTGCACGCTCGCCAATCCCATTAATCGTACATTCCACTTTATCTGCACCATTTTTTACTGCAGCTAACGTATTCGCAGTCGCCATCCCCAAATCATTATGACAATGAACACTTAATAACACCTGATCATTGACGTTTTTCAGGCGATCATTCAGTTTAAAAATTAATTCACCAAATTCCTCCGGTTCTGCGTAACCAACCGTATCGGGAACATTAATCATCGTCGCCCCAGCCTTAACAACCGCTTCAATCGTTTGCCATAAATATTCAAAATCAGCACGAGAAGCATCCTCCGTGGAGTATTGCACCTCCGGCAAAAGTGTTTTTGCGTATTTCACTGCCTCCACACCGATATCTAATATCTTATCCTTTGATTTACCAAACTTCTTTTCCACGTGAATATCCGAAGCACCTAGCACAATATGGATTAATGGGTTTTCTGCATCTTTCACACTTTCGTACACCGCATCAATATCACCCTGTACTGCTCGGGCAAGAGCGGTAATCATGATATCGTCTGTATTTCCAACCTTCCTTGCAATATCTTGCACCGCCTCAAAGTCACCAACAGATGAGGACGGAAACCCTGCTTCAATGATATCTACCTGTAGCTTTTTTAATTGTTTAGCCACCTCCAATTTTTCAAATTTATTCAGCTTCGCCCCTGGTACTTGCTCTCCATCACGCAATGTTGTATCAAACGTCCATATTTTTCGACTCATGTATAAGCACTCCTTTTTAAACTATTTATAAAATTAAAAAAGCCCCGTCTCTATAGCTATATAGAGACGAGGCGTTACTCGCGGTACCACTCTAATTGATTAACAAATTGATCATTAATCCACTTCATTTTCGGTGGCCATCACCACCTATCTTCATAACGGGAGAATTCCGACATCCCCTACTTTTCTTTCAGGGAGTAGCTCTTGGATGAGTTCAAAGGAAGTAACTGCCGATTCGCACTACCCACCGGCTCCCTGAAAGATTACTAAACTTCTACTAGTTCCAATCTTCGCTCATAATTATTTAATTATTTGCAATCATATCTGAATTCTGATCCGTTGTCAACAAAAAATATCAGAAATTTATATTATTTTTTCTAATCTTTCTAATAGAAGTTGATGATGCGTATGATCATTGAAGTGGAAGCTTCGGCACTGGCAGCTGAGCGCCATAACAAACAAGATGAGCGGAAACTTTTCGACGTGCTAAATCGCTTTAAAAACAGCATGTTGGATAAAGAAAGTGTCGGTTCTGAGGCAGATTATGAATTCCACCTCACGCTAATCAAAGCTTCCAAAAATCCTTTTTTAGAACAAACATTTATGAATATACGAACTGTTCTTGAAAACTCATTACAATTTTCTCTATCCAAAAACATAGGAAAACCCAGAAAAAGAAAAGAGGTTTATCACGAGCATTTGAAAATATACGAAGCTTTTTGCGCAAGAGACATAGAAGCTACTAAAAAATACATGAAAGAACACTTAACGAACGTTAAAATAAAGCTTGAAACACGATATAAATAATTTGGTTTTCCTTCCGAACACGAAAGTGGTTTTCTGCCCCCGCAGAAAACCTTATCTTTTTGTTCTCCAGCCCGCGCAAGAATACGTCCTACTCGAGCAGTAACCAAGGCGAGGCGCGCAACAACCCAATGAAGGCGAGTAATAAAGACTCCAACCCGCGCAATACGTACTCCAAGTCGCGCAGGCACCATACCTGGCTCAACCTCCACTGTACATTCCCATAAAAAAATCCACCATTTATCAAACGCTCATCACACATGGTGGATCTTACTTTATATTATCCTATGGAGCATTCACCCGCTCCTTTTTCCCAGATGCCTGCTTGGCAATAGCTGAGAACACGATCACGGTTAAAATGAGAATGCCTAAGATTAAAAACGCATTGCTATACGCATGGAAAGGACTATCGCTAAGCGGATTCCATTTTCCCATATCCAATGTTAATACACGGCCGAATATAGCTGTTCCAATTGCCATGCCTACATACAAGAGTAAATTTAACATGCCCATGCCAGCCCCGACTTCTTCCATATCCAATGATTTACTTGCAAAACTTGTAATGGCTACTTGATTGATGGAGTAACTGACATATTCAAAGAAAATCGCAAACATCACCCAAATATAGGAATGTCCAACAACCGTTGAAATCAATAGGAAAACAGCGGCCATGATAAGCGTTGCCCAGCGCACCATCATCGAAGGGCCATATTTATCTGTCATATTCCCAATTGGACCGCCGGCAAAGGCTGATAATACAGCACCAGGGAAAATAATAAGTCCTGCCCATGCTTCATTTAAGCCATTCACATGGATCAGCATAAGCGGAAGAACAAAATAAGCAGCGATATGGCATAAATTTACCATAAAAACCATTAACGCTGACATACTGTATGGAATATTTTTAAATATTTCAATCCGAAAGAAAGGATCTTTACTTCGCTTACTTTGCCATGCCATCATCAAGCCAAATATAGCTGCCAAGACAAGGAATGATAGGTGAATTTGCACACTGAGGAGCAGAAACAGCGCAGTTAAAACGCATAAAAAAGCTCCGACAACATCGATATGGCCACTGGAGGTTGTTTCCTTTGGTGTAAAGCGCCACAGCAAGGGCAATCCAACAACACTAAACAAAGAAAGTCCAAATAAAATTCTCCATCCTAATAAATGCGTCAGATATCCTCCAACTAACGGACCAAAACCAGCCCCAAACGTAATACTCGACATGATAATTCCAATTAATAATCCTCGTTTATGTGGAGGGTAAAATTTTGCAGCCATTACCATGCTGACCGACGGAAATGCTCCGGCACCAGCACCTTGGATCATGCGAGCGATGACAATCATCCAAAAGTTTTGGCTCAAAATGCCAATCAGTGATCCAGCCGTAAGTATCCCAATCCCGATCATCATGAGCCAACGCGTCGGGTAGATATCTGCCAACTTACCAAACGTAATCGCGGAAATTCCGGTAAATAGGATAAATCCTGAAGTAATCCAGCTTGCTTCTGAAGAATTCAAATCAAACGTATTCGCAATTTGTGGAATACCAAGATTAAACATATTAATATTTAAGGAAGCAAACAAGGTAATAAACCATGTTGTCGCTATTAAAAATTTCAACTGTTTCTTCACACGTCATCACATCCTTTCCTGCTGTAAAAACCTAAAATGATATAAGAGTACATTTTAACATTCCAGAGAAATTCACTCAATATAAAGGCATGGCTGGAACTTAGATAAGGCTAATTTTCTAGCTCCCTCCTGCAGGTCGAGCAAGAATAGCGTAAACTCGAGCGATAACCACGGGAAGTCGCGCAACAACCGTGGCATCTCGAGCGGCAAAGCATCCCACTCGCGCAA
>NZ_JFBD01000112.1 GCF_000709085.1 Virgibacillus alimentarius
TGGTTAGTCACCTACTCGATTCGTCTTTCGTTTCTTCAGGTGTTGTGTTCTATTTATTTTGGTTCTTTTTTGTGACATGCCTTGTACCATATTGACCATGATGACACTGGAGATGGCAATGATTCCGCCTATAACGGAAAGAAGGCTTGGCAGTTCTTGCAGCCAAACAAAGGCAATAATGATCGCAAATACCGGTTCTGTGTACATCATGCTTGTAACAGCACTCGCGTTTGCCATCGACAGTGCAGTTGCCCATGTTGCATAGGCGATTGCTGCAGGAAAAACACCTACATAAATGGCTGAAAGATTTGCTTCCAGTGTAGCTCCCTGAATTTCCTCGAGAAGTCCCGGGAAGAATATGAAAAATGGGATTGTTCCAGCCCACGTGAAATATGCTGTAAGCTCAATTGGTTTATATCGCTTAAAGAGTGGTTTTTGAAAAACGAAAAACACAGATGTAGCAAATGCAGCAATAAGGAGTAAAATAGCCCCTTTTGAAATCGTAAAGGTCGATCCAGCAGTTCCCAGCGTAATAAGAAAAATACCGATAAATCCCATTCCGAGTCCAATCCATCCGATTGCCTTCAAACGCTCTTTTAAGGCAATCACAGCAATGATCGCCGTAAAGATCGGAGCCGAAGCAATGAACATACTTGCTGTACCTGCTGAAACAGTAACTTCCCCAAAAGTAACCCCTAATTGATATACACTAATTCCTATCCAGCCTAGTAATGCGATCTTCCATATATCCTCTTTTCTAGGCAATTGGAATTTCGTCCCCGGCCATAACGCATATAGAATAAAAACAAGCGAAGCTATAAGAAAACGGGTTAAGACGAGATGCCCCGCTGAATAGCCCCCTAGTAAACTTGCTCGGATGGACGCAAACGAAGAACCCCAAACAATGATAGTAAAAGACGCCAGTAAAAGAGCTTTTTTATTCATATTCAATCCCTCCTCATGCATGATTGGTAACCCTTTAAAAAGCGGAAGAATCAAAACAAAAAAGTAACAATATAACAATAATAGCTTATTTCCGAGGCGCGTGTCTACAGTGTGGGTGCCTGTCACTCCCCGAATTTTGTCGAATTGGGATATGGTTTATTTCCTTTTGAAAGGAGGGGGGATAAAATTCTTAAACTGGAATGACTGATAAACTTTAACATAAGATAACAGGAGAATCAATAACGAAATTGACTAAGTACACAGGAGTTTAATAGCTTATTTCGTTTCTTTTCTATAAATCACAGGAAAGGTTCACATAATTTTCATAGATAAATCATTCATTATAACGTATATTGATGTTATAGAATGTTTGTAAATGTTATAAAAAAACATCCAATTGGCATTGTTTACAAAGGAGGTTTTGCAAAAACTGAAAAGTCGGTAGAATGGAAGCTTTCATTACATATGGAGAAGAAAACTTACAGACATGGATGAAATTGGAGACTAATAGCCCGTTTTAGCGAGATACATTGCTATCCAGTCAGTTTTATTAACGTTGAGAAAGGAGAGATTTTCCATACAGATAAAAATAATGAATCACCGTAAAAGGAATTTTTTTCTTATTTCCCTGTTAGTGGTTTTTTTCGGGCTTTTATTCATGATCATGCAGACGCAAAACGTGGATGCTCATGCATCTTTACTCGAAACAGATCCAGCTGAAAAGGTAGTTTCAGAAGAGATTCCTTCTAAACTGAAACTACGCTTTAATGAACCGATTGAGAAGGATTTGGCAACTGTTACCATTTATGATTGGAATGCTAAGCCGGTCTTTACAGGTAATCCGGATGAAGGTGGATCGGACAGAACCCCGCTTCTTGAATTTTCGCTTCCTGAATTAAAGGAGGGAACGTACACGGTTCAGTGGAATGTTGTTTCATTAGATGGGCATCCGATACAAGGCTCTTATTCTTTTGCTGCAGGCGAGGTAACGGAGGGCGGAGCGAAATCAATCAACAGTGGTGATGATCACCATACTGGTCCGCTGATTGTTGCCCGTACTGTTGCAGAAGGCTTATTACTCCTAGGTGCCGGCCTTTTTTGGTTCGCTTGGTTAGCTGAGCGAAAAAAATTCCCAAGTATAGATATCATTTTTGGAAGTGGCAGACGCTTCGGAGGTGCGCTTATAATCCTTGGAACATTGGCTGAAATAATAACGTATACCATTTCACTTCCATCAGGATTAATGCAAACGGTCTTTCATGGAAGATGGGACATCTTGCTTCAGTTTCCATTTATGTTGATGGTTGCTGCGCAGCTTGTTTTCCTCATTTTTCTATTTATCCCTGGTATGGTGCGTGGGTGGTATCTGTTTATGTGGTTTGCACTTGCAGCTGTCCCAGCTTTTGGGGGTCATGTGTGGGGGATGGAAAACACAACACTTGCCCTGGTTTTAAGAGTCATTCACCAACTGTCGATTGCTCTATGGCTAGGTGCACTATGCTACGTTATTTTTCTTCTAATTTGGCAGAGAAAGCAAAACACCAAGGTAGATTGGAAGGAATTCAGACCATTTTTTGTATATAAAATGATGGCTGCAACTGGATTGGTCGTTGTGTCTGGAGTTTTGATGGTATTTTTGCAGACAGAATGGCTTACGGTAATCACCGATTGGATGACCTGGAGCGCATTATTGCTCAGCAAGATTGTTTTAACGATTCTTATGCTTAGTCTGGCACTCTATCAGACACGAAAATGGAAAAAACGTGGTACATTCACGACATTCCGGTTTATTCGCGCGGAATGGATCACAGGCCTCATTATTATTTTAATAGGGGTGTGGATGAGTCAGACGGCTTACCCTATTTCGGCTAAAAGCTACAATGATACACTTGTGTCTGGTCAAGCAAAAGTGGAAGTATATATTAATCAATTGAAAGTGGGAGATCAGCAAATGAATCTGAACGTTCCTGACATAAATGGAGAAAGTCCAGAGGAAGTGGAAGTAACTATTTCTACGTCAGATCAGGCGATGCAGTCCGGTCCGATAACTACTGAGGAAGGGGATTCCGGTAATTATCAGGCAGAACTTTCGTTTTCGATGTCCGGAACCTGGTGTCTCGTTATCCATGTTGCATATCCTGGAGGTGAGAAAAAAGAATGGACTGCCGAAGTATTTGTTGTCGGTGAAGGAACTGGGTCGTGAGCATTTGAAAAAAATGATGAAGATTACTGGAGGTTTTTTAAAATGAAAAAATGGATTGTTTTAATGGTAGCGGTCGTTTTGTTGTTTGTAGCAGCACCAATAGCAGAAGCGCATGTAACAGTACATCCAAGCGAAAGTTCAACAAATGCATATGAAAAATATTCGGTGCGTATTCCTGTAGAAAAAGACGCGAATACGACCAAGGTGGAATTGGAAGTTCCTGAAGGCATTCATGTAGTTTCTGTATTGCCTAATCCGGACTGGAAGTATAAATTTTTAAAAAATGATAATGATACGATCACTTCTGTTACATGGACTGCGAAAGATGGTGGAATTGGTCCAAATGAATTTGCGGAATTTTCCTTTATAGGAGCAAATCCGGGAAAACCTGGCGAATTTAGTTGGAAGGCATTCCAAACATATGATGACGATTCTGTAGTAGAATGGACCGGAGAACCTGAATCTGAAGAACCGGCTTCCGTCACAGAAGTGGTAGAAGGGGATGAAACAGCACATCACGATGATAATCCAATAGCCGAATCAGGTCATGCAGCACAAAACGAGTCAGACAACAGCGGTGAGAATGGAAATACTGACTGGCTTCCTCTTGTGCTAGCTGGAGCAGCATTATTGCTATCCATCATCAGCCTGTTCCGCAAACGCGCATAAAGGGATGGGTGCCTGAAGGGATGGGTGCCTGTCACTCCCCGAATTTTGTCGAATGAAAATGATACAGTTATCCCTTCATTTTAATATGTAATAGACTGTTCATCTTCTGTTCATGTTCAACTCCTATACTATCTTCAGATTGATAGTTAGGAGTTGATTTTATTGCTTAAACTGTTTCGAAAACTTGTAAAATATACGAGCAGTTCAAAAGGAGCAAAGGTTACAGTTGTAGCCTGGCTTGCGGTTGTTTTAATTTTAAGTATTTTTCTCCCTTCTTCTAAAGATTATGAACAAAACAGTTCGGAAGGAAGTACAGCGGGAGATAGACCTTCAGAAACAGCCCAAGAAATAATGGATAAGGAATTCCCAACAGATGATGGCCTAACGGCACTGCTCGTATTTAATCGAGAAAATAAAATAACTGATCAGGACCGAGAAAAAATTACAGCATTTAGTAAATGGCTATCTTCCGATGAAAAACCGGAACATGTAGCAAGCGCGCTTCCTTATCATGAGTTTCCAAAAGAAGTTCAAGACCAGATGTTTTCGGAAGATGGAACAACATTGTTATTTAATGTAGCAATGGAAGATGGGATTGATTCAGATCAATCGAATGAAGCACTCACGCTGCTGAGGGATAAAGTGGATGAACTCGGTATGGAAGAAGGCATGCAGCTGGAAATCACCGGGCCAGCCGGAATAACTGCTGATACAATTGCGTTATTTCAGGATGCAGACGTCGTATTAATTTTATCAACGGTTGCCTTAATTTTTATTTTACTTCTTCTTATTTACCGCTCTCCGTTACTTGCCATCACCCCCTTAATCATAGCAGGGATGGTTTATGGAGTGGTTGATCGAGTATTAGGTCTAGCAGGTGAAAATAACTGGTTTGCTGTTGATAGTTCGGCAGTGTCAATTATGCTTGTCCTATTATTTGCAGTTTTGACAGATTATAGCTTATTTGTGTTCTCCAGGTATAAAGAGGAACTAAGAAACGATGAATCGAAATACAGTGCAATGGGGGAAGCAATACACCATGTTGCGGAACCAATTGTGTTTAGTGGCGGTACCATCTTTTTAGCGATGTTGACATTATTTGTTACCGTATTTGAACCTTATCATCACTTTGCGCCTGTATTTTCCATTGCAGTAATTTTTATCTTTATCGCTGGATTAACACTGATTCCGGCACTATTCGCGCTCATGGGACGCAAAGCTTTTTGGCCTTTTATTCCTAAGGTGGATAAGGAACACAAGCCGAAAAAAAGATTCTGGACCAGTGTAGGTAAACTTGTGAAAAAGCATCCAGCAATCATCGCAGGTACACTCCTCATTGTGATGCTTATCGGCGTTTTTAATGTCATGTCAATGAAATTTTCTTTTAATCTATTAAAGTCATTTCCTGAAGACATTTCTTCACGCCAAGGTTTTGAGATACTGGAAGAAAATTATCCGGCAGGGCAATTAGCACCTGTCACAGTCATATTACATTCAGATCAAAAAATGGAAACAGATCAAGCCTTTTTAGAAAGTATTAAGAATTTAGAGGACAAAATAAACAGTCAAGATGGAGTCAATTCAATATCTCCGGAAATTACGGAAGATGTGGTGGAAGGAAACGCGGATCTGCCAAGAGACTTTTTAGCGGAAAGTGAAAAGTCGATTAAATTACAAATCACATTAGAAGGAAATCCATATGAAACAGATGCACTCAACACGGTGGAAAATCTCCGAGATGAGGCAGGAGCGTTTATCAATAACAGCGGACTGTCAGCGGAGGACTATGATCTGCATTTTGCAGGACAGACAGCGGAACAATTAGATGTGAAACAAATGAATCAGCGAGATATGATTTTCCTATTCTCATTTGTTGTTGTTTTATTGACAATTGTACTTGGCTTCCAGACGAAATCTATTTTAATGCCTGTGCTCATGATGGGTACCATTTTATTATCTTACGTAGCAACCTTAGGGTTTGGCTGGTGGATCTTTGAACATCTCTTTGGTTATGACGCGATCAGTTATCGGCTGCCAGTATATACATTCGTATTCATGGTAGCGCTAGGGATTGATTATAATATTATGCTTGTCTCTAGGATCAAGGAAAAAGCGCGCCACATGCCATGGAAAGAGGCTGTGAGTGAGGGAGTAGCCTTAACAGGCGGTGTTATTTCCTCAGCTGGTTTAATTCTTGCAGCGACCTTTTCTGTCTTGATGACACAGCCCTTGCAAGAACTATTTCTATTCGGATTCATCATGGCAATGGGAATCATCCTAGATACCTTCTTAATTAGAGGATTCTTCCTCCCATCCATTTTAACTCTGACAAACTTTCAGGTGCCTGGCACTTCCCGAAATTTGTCGAATAAAATATCATGATTTGATAAAAAAGCTGCTCGTCTCCCAATAAGGAACGAGCAGTTTTTGTTAAAATTACCAATGATTCTTGTTTAGCATCTGTGCTAGAAACACGTCTTATTTTCTTTGGTTACAATTTTTTTGTCAAAAGTATTTTGTTTATTCGTATTATTATACTTTTGTTTTCGGTTTTTGGAATTTTGCATAAAGGGAAAAATGTTAAGATGTTATATTAAAATGATGTATGATTAAGTTAAGTTAATTTTTATCTATTGAAGAAAAGGAGACTACAAGTGGACATGGACATATATTTAAAGGATGCCTTGCTTCACATTATTAAAATAATAGGCAAGGAAAATAATGCTTATATAGATATGGGTGATTTAGACAAAAGTGGACCAGCTGTTCTCTCATATAATGGCACAAATATTAGAGTTGAAAAAGAGCAGTTGCACGAACTATTAAATGAGTTATTTAATAAAAAGGTGTTTAAATTAGATGAACACAAGTCTCAAGAAGTTAAAAATCTACTTCAATCTAAAATTTTCTCTATCATAATAAATTCAATTTATGATGGTGTATATATAACAGATGGTGATGGACAAACAATAAAAGTTAATTCAGCATATGAGAGGATCACTGGTTTAAGTGGCGATGTAGTGATTGGCAGATATATGGGAGATTTAATAGATGAAGGTGTAATAGATGAATCTGCTTCGTTACATGTACTAAAAAGAAATGAACAAGTAACACTTATGCAAACCATAAAAAACGGAAAAAATATCATCGTTTCTGGCGTACCCATTTTTGATAAAACTGGAAAAATACAATATGTTATAAATAGTGTACGAGACATAACTGAGTTATTAAAATTAAAATATGATAATAATCAATTATTGGATAATAACTTAAATATTGATAGAAACAAAGGGGAATATACTTTTAATAATCAAATTAGCAAGAATAAAGATATGCAAAAAATATTAAAGCTTCTTAAAAA
>NZ_JFBD01000113.1 GCF_000709085.1 Virgibacillus alimentarius
TTTTTTCTTTCGATTATTTTTTGAAGCCACTGTTAAAAGTCCTCCTTTAATCCTTTATGCTAATTGTATTTTATCGCTAAAAGGAAGATTGGACAAGTAGGAATAATAATTGAAACAAGACACATAAAAAATGTCTCGCAGGGGAAACAGAAGGACAATATGCTTGTAGGAAAAGGAAGATACAGATGGAACGAAAAATAAGAATGTTGATAACAGAACTTGATTCAAGCAGATATCATCAAAAGGTACTAAACATTTCACAGGAACTTCATAATCTAGGAATCGAAATTATTTGCCCGGGACTTCCCCAATCCCCTGTACAAGTTGCACAAACATCCGTACAAGAGAATGTAGATATAATAGGACTTTTTTCTTTTTCAGGTGATCATAATACATTGTTTCCTAAAATCATCGACACATTAAAAGAAGGAAGTGCGGGTGATGTTCCTATTATCGGTGGAGGCAAAATACCTAGAGAAGATATCCCTTTTTTAATTGGGAAAGGGATCAAAAAAGTATTTACAAGGACTTCAGCCACAGTTCTATCCCAATATATTCAAGATTTACTTAAATCCGAAGAAGATCCATTACCAAAGCCTCAAAACATCGCACACATTGGAATAGCTGTAAAAGAACTTGATCATGCACTATCCTTTTACACCGAATCTTTAGGTTTAGAATTAGAAAAAGTGGAAAATGTGGAGTCCGAAGGTGTAAAAATTGCATTCTTAAAAATTGGGGATTCCCGCTTTGAATTAATGGAACCATTCAACAAATCTTCTCCCATCCAACGATTTATAGATAATAAAGGGGAAGGCATACATCACATCGCTTTAGCAGTCAGCAATGTTAACAAGCGATTGCATCAATTAAAAACAGAAGGTATTCAGTTAATTGATAATGAACCAAAATGCGGGGCAGACCAAAGTCAAATCGCATTTATTCATCCGCATAGTACAAATGGGGTACTTTTTGAACTATGCCAACAAGTAGAAGCAGAACATAAATATAATTAGAATACGATACATCACAAAATATTCATAAAACAGGAAAACATGCTATTTTTGGAGGTTAATAAAAATGATTACAGTAAATAAAGAGCGGTTAGTGAATGAATTTATAGAACTGGTACAAATTGATTCTGAAACAAAACATGAACAAGAAATTTCCAAGGTTTTAAAACAGAAATTTAGTGACTTGGGACTAGAGGTCATTGAAGATACAAGCAAGGAAAAAACTGGACATGGTTCTGGGAATTTAATTTGCACATTAAAAGGACCAGATCAAGAAGCTAATACAATTTATTTTACTTCTCATATGGATACTGTGGTACCAGGACAAGGAATCAAGCCATCAATTAAAGATGGCTATATTGTATCAGATGGAACAACCATTCTTGGAGCAGATGACAAAGCAGGACTAGCAGCAATCCTTGAGTCAATTCGTATTCTACAAGAAAAAGAACTAAAACATGGCGATGTTCAATTTGTTATTACTGCCGGGGAAGAATCTGGTTTAGTCGGAGCAAAAGCGCTTGAACCCTCCTATTTAAAAGCAAAATATGGATATGCGATTGATAGTAATGGGGAGGTTGGTGATATTATTGTTGCTGCTCCGACACAAGCAAAACTTTTTGCTACAATAAAAGGGAAAACTGCACATGCAGGAGTGGCACCAGAAAAAGGAGTATCAGCTATCACACTCGCAGCAAAAGCAATTTCTAAAATGCCACTAGGCCGAATTGACGAGGAAACTACTGCGAATATTGGCCGTTTTGAAGGCGGTCAGCAAACGAACATTGTCTGTGACTATGTCGAAATCCTAGCTGAGGCCAGGTCATTAGATCCTGAAAAAATGGAAGAACAAGTTAAAAAAATGAAACAGGCATTCGAATCAACTGCACAGGAATTCGGAGGCACTGCAGAAGTTGATGTTAAAGTTATGTATCCTGGGTTTAAACATAAAGCTGGGGATGAAGTAGTTGAAATTGCCCGAAGTGCTGCAAAAACGATTGGACGTGAAAGTAAATTACTTGAAAGTGGCGGAGGAAGTGATGCCAATGTAATAGCCGGACTTGGGATTCCGACCGTTAATCTGGCTGTAGGATATGAAGAAATTCATACAACGAATGAGCGGATTGCAGTGGAAGATTTAGTAAAAGTAACTGAATTTGTAACAGCAATTATACAGGAAGCGGCAAAATAAAAGAAAGACGCTATCAGATTAAGGTCAGCATCCCTTTACAAGAAGGTGTGCTGACCCTTTTGATATAACTCCTTAATTACAGCTATCAATCACGAAAACGATTATATATGGTAAAATAGATATAACAACAGTTGTTCGCAGGAGGGAGATAAAATGTCTAATTGGTATCCAAAAAAGGGACGAGTCATTTTTCATATTGATATGAACTGTTTTTATGCATCTGTAGGAATGGCATATAATCCAAAACTAAAAGGGAAACCTCTTGCTATAGCCGGCAATCCCGAAGAGCGAAAAGGTATTGTTGTTACTAGTAGTTATGAAGCTAGAGAGAAGGGAGTTAAAACAACGATGCCCGTATGGCAAGCGAGAAAATTATGTCCCTCTCTAATTATAATGCACCCAAATTTTGACCGTTATCGTACAGCTTCCGCAGAAATGTTTAAAATGCTGACTGATATCACACCAATTATCCAACCAGTTTCGATCGATGAAGGATATATTGATATCACGGAATGTAAACACCTTGGAAATCCAATTGAAATTGCACAAAACCTGCAAAATAGAATTTTAAAGGAACTTGATTTGCCTTGCAGTATCGGCATAGCTCCAAATAAATTTTTAGCTAAAATGGCATCTGATATGAAAAAACCTTTAGGAATGACAGTACTTAGAAAAAGAGATTTGCCTTATAAACTATGGCCATTGCCTATAGAGAAAATGTATGGAGTTGGAAAAAAAACAGCAGAAAAACTCCAGGCTATTGATATCACAACCATCGGTAAACTTGCTCACGCTAATGTTTATCAGCTGAGACAAATACTAGGAATTAACGGGGAACGATTAAAAAATAGAGCAAATGGAATTGACCATCGCATTGTCGATCCAGAGGCTGTAAATGAATTTAAAAGTATTGGAAGCTCTCAAACGCTACCTGAAGACACAACAAATGAAGCTGATATAAGGCAACTTCTACATCTTCTTGCGGAAAATGTAGAACGGAGACTGAAACGTAAGCAAGCAGCAGGAAGAAACGTCCAAATCATGATCAAATATTACGATCATAAGACAATAACACGCAGTAGGAAACTTCCATACTATATAGATAAAAAAGCTGATATCCTCATGATCGCAAAAGAATTATTTATTCAACACTGGAATTCAGAGCCCATCCGCCTCTTAGGTATAACTGTCCAAGAAGTGGAAGAGAAACAGTATATTGCACAGCAGCTAGATATATTTACGTATGAGAAAGAAGCTGAAAAAGAAAAGTTATATAACGTAATTGATCGCTTATCCCAAAAATATGGAAAAAACCCATTTAAACAAATGCACGGTACGAACATAGACGATCAACCCCATACCAGTTTTCAAAAGGACTTTTTAAATGATTATAAACAATAAGAAGCCCTCTTTTTCGTGTACTACAGAGGGCTTCCTGGATAATTTTTCATCATTTAATCACTTTTTTTACGATCGACTGGGCTACTGAACTTCCGGGATAACGAAAGGGTAAGTCAAATTTTGTTGTTTGTTTCATAATACTTTTTCTATGTGAAAACGTATCAAAGCCATATTGGCCATGGTACGCTCCCATACCACTAGAACCAACCCCACCAAATGGGAGGTGTGGATTAGCTAAATGATAGAGGGTGTCATTTATACTTCCTCCGCCAAATGGTACATATTCAATGACTTGCTGCTGTGTTTTTTCATCTTCTCCAAAATAATATAGTGCAAGTGGTTTGTCCATACTTCTAATTTGCGCTAGCGCATCTTCCAGGTACGTGTAGCTTAATACAGGGAGGATCGGACCAAATATTTCTTCTTGCATGATAGGGTCTTCCCAAGTAATTTTATCCAAAATAGTCGGTTCTATGGTTAACATGTCTCTGTTTACATTACCGCCGTGCAGAACTGTCCCCTTGGATAAAAACCTCTCTAGCCTTTCGAAGTGACTATGATTAATAATTCGAGTATAATCATTATTCTTTAAAGGGCTTTTTCCATAAAAGGATTTAATATGTTTTTTCATTGCTTTTAGTAACCTAAATTTTACTTTTTCGTGTACATATAAGTAATCTGGAGCAACACAAGTTTGACCAGCATTCGTAAATTTCCCCCATACAATTCGTTTCGCTGCAAAGTTAATGTTTGCATCTTTATCTACTATAGCCGGACTTTTCCCCCCGAGTTCTAATGTAACAGGGGTAAGGTGCTCACTGGCTTGTTTCATTACACTTTTACCAACCTTTGTGCTTCCAGTAAAAAA
>NZ_JFBD01000114.1 GCF_000709085.1 Virgibacillus alimentarius
CCCACTTTGTGAGCCTTTCTTTTGGTATGGCACGATGAATAATGTCGTTGAGTGATGCTCGCCAGTATCCTTTACGGGTATTGGCTAATTTCATCGCGTCATCATGATTAATTCCATATTTACGAAGCATTCTGTACTTCGTACGTACTAACTTCCATCGTTTCCATATCAATTGTCTTAATCGATGATGTAACCACTGTTGAATATCTTTTATGAATGTTTTCATATTTGATATACCATAATAGTTAATCCATCCTGTTGTCGTTTGATTAATCTTTGTGATTATTTCATGGAATGTACCTGGTCGTTTTCGACTGGTTAGTTTCCTTAGTTTATCTTTGAATTTTCGTTTCGCCGACCTGCTAGGTCGGCAATTCACTTTCCCATTAGATTTTGTAAGTTAAATCCTAGGAAAATAGCTGATGTTGCACCACACACTTTACTTTTCTTCTGGTTAATTGTGAGTCCTAAATCCTTTTCCAAGAATTTGGTGATACTCTCCATGACTCTTTCGCCAGCACGCTTACTTTTAACGTATATGACGAAGTCATCTGCATACCTGATGAAACGATGTCCTCGCTTTTCTAGTTCTCTATCCAACATATTTAGGTAGATATTTGCTAAAATGGGAGATAACGGTCCTCCTTGCGGAGCACCTTTCGTTGTCTCAATGTAGATATCCTTATCAAGTATGCCTGAACGTAAGAAACTCCAAATTAGTTTCAATACGATTTTATCTTGGATAAAGTATTCAAGGTATGCCCTGATTCGTTGGTGGTGTATTGTATCAAAGTAACTTTTTAAATCACAATCAACGACAACTCTATACCCTTCTTGATAATATTCTTTGGCTTTCTCTATCGCTTGGTGTGCATTTCTTCCTTTTCGGAATCCATAACTGTTTTCCGAAAAATGTGGGTCGATGATTGGGTCAATGACTTGAAGTATTGCTTGTTGTACGACTCTGTCTAAGATGCTTGGAATTCCCAAGTATCTTTTTGAACCGTCGGCTTTTGGGATGGCTACCCTCTTTACTGGTTGAGGTTTGTATGTTCCATCTCTGAGCTTTCGTTTCAATTGGTCATAGTATTTAAGCATATGACTTTCAAGTTCCTTGACGGTAATTCCATCGACTCCCGGTACACCTTTGTTTGCATATACTTTCCTGTATGCATTCCAAAGATTATCATCCGATATTACTTGATCGATTAAGTTGATACCATCTTGTTTCTCCATATCCATGCGACATCCCTACACCCTCCTATGTACCCTTCCGTTTCCAACGTATCTCTTCATAGGTAGTCATCTCTCTGGCAAATGCCACGATGATTTTCTGTGTTTAGGCGGCGATGTCTGCACCTCCTTATTCTTCAAGATTTAAGATTGTTCAGCCCTTCATTTCCGTAGAAACTACTATGGCGTCTGCTGACTCCTCACAATTCATTGCATTATCACTAATACAATTGTCAATTGAATAACCCTTGTGAGACCTCCCCAGGTAAGAGCTATAACCTTCCTCCCATGTAACTGCTGTATTTACTGTATGGAACTCGTGCAGTATCGGACTTTGTAATGTTTAGCAAACTCGTCCATTCCAATTCAGCCTTGTATACAGTTTCTGTTCGTCAGTTCGGGAGTTTGCCTCCAGCTTCCTTCAGATTCCATTTCGCAATGGACACCCTTGCTTTCAGCTAACAGTTCCTACTGCCAAGCCTGTAGTGGACTTTCACCACCAAGTTATAGCCCATGCTGGGCGCACTAATAAAAGAGGGACACCCCACCGCACTGATTCTTTAAATCAGCGGGGGCTGTCCCTATTACAATCATTTTTTGTTAAATTTTTTCATCACTTCTGCAACGAGTAATGCTGCTAATGTAGCTGTTTTATTATTTTCATCAACAGCCGGATTCACCTCAGCAATATCAAAACTGGTAATATTCTCTTTAGAAAC
>NZ_JFBD01000115.1 GCF_000709085.1 Virgibacillus alimentarius
GTTTTGTCCCAGCCTCTTTTATTAATTACTGCTATTTCGTAAGTTCTTCTGCAATTTCTTCTCTACTCATTTTATTATTCAATTTATGTTTTCCTAGCTGAATTTGTTGGCTGTAATCGTTTTTCTCTAAGTATTGATCAAATTTAGTTGCATCTTTAATAATATTATTTTCAGCTAAAGTCTCGCTGATTTCTGAAGGTAACATCCCAGACTCTATGTTAATTGTAAAAGTTTCTGATTCTGTTTGCGTTTCATCATTTTCTTTTTTGTTACCATTTTTCTCTGCCTTATTTTTCTTTTTAGAATTTGTTTGGTTTTTTTCTTTTTGCTTAGAACTACTGTTTTTGCTGTTATCCTGTTCATCATTTACAGATAGTGTGATATATTCATCTTCTGTAACAACGTGATACCCATCAGTTTTTATGGCTTCAATCATTTCATCGGTTGATAGATTATCTAAGTTTGCCTTTGATGTATCAAATTTATAGAATGCCAGTAATAAAATTGCAGCCGCTGTAAATAATCCTATAGCAAAATAACGAATAGGTTGTTTCATGTATATCCCCTCAATGAATATTAATATGCTTTCATATAGCTAATTGCTTATTTATTTTTGGAATAGTTATCTAGAGAAATATCATCAGAGAGAAGTTCCTCTTCTAAAACTTTGATTTTCTTTTTTAATTGATATGTATCTTGCATTGTTGAAATAGAGATTTGTTCTAATTGACTTTCCATCTCATCAAACCTATCTTTCATAAAAAATGATAAAATAAATAACACAATAGCGACTATTACTAATGTCAAAATTACATAAATCATTATTTAACCTCCATTTTAGTCATTCCTTATTAAGTTATAACATAAAATGAAGGGAAGAACCATTATAAAATAGACATTCATGTAGATTTTTATTGAAAAAAGTAAAACATTAGTTTTTTTACTATATTGTCAAAACGAATGATTTATTCACGTCTTATGGTGGTCTGGTATAACTGTATCTGTATTAAGTAATTCTAATTCCCTAATTTGATCACTATACGTAAATTCCTTTCCAAACTTAATAATACTTAGTATAATACATTCTTAATATCATTATTATTATGCAATGCTTAGTGCCACTGACTTGATAATAAATCAACCAAGATAATGAGAGGGGTACTTGTCGAATGAAGTTAAAATTTATTTGGATATCGTTAATGAGTGCTATGTTGATATTATCCGGTTGTGAGGATAAGGAAATACCAATCGAGACAACATCGGAAGATACAAACAGTGCTCAATCAGAAAGTAACCAAAAGGATATTGATGATCATTTAGAGGAAGAGCGAGATAAAATTAATCAATATATGAACATTAATATGAACGACGCAATCGAACATCACAACAAAGCGATGGAAGCGATCGACAAAGCTCAAAATATGGATATCGAAAAAGAACAGTATGAGGTATTTATTAATGAAGTATTGCCTGAGGCCAAGAAAGCGTTAAGGGATGCAAAATCACTTAAAGCCAATTCAAATCCAAAAGATCTTGATCAATTAGAGGAAAAATTAGTCAAACCATTAAATACGTTTGTAAACTTATTAGAATACAAAGGAGAATTGATGAAAACCAAATCAGAACAGAAGAAAAAAGAATTAGAAAAAGTATATGAAGAACATGTGAAGAAATACATGGAAGAATTAAAATCTTACTATGACAAGCTTGAAGCTATTAAAAAGAAATATAATTTGGACTTTAATTTAGATAATATTAATGTCTTAAAAGAACAAATTAAACGGACCATTGAAATAGCAGAGTATTTGAAAGTTTCTTCTAAACATTTAAAGGAATTGATTGCATTCCAGCAAGAAGCATTGAATGCCTTGCATGCATTAATAAAAAATCAATCTACTTCTGGAAATAAGCTAACAGAAAAATTTACAGAGAGCCTTTTTCCAGAATTAGAAAAAATATTGGATAGAGATCGGACTCAAAATCTTAATCCAGAAAAATTAAGTGAATCTATTGATCAATTAAAAGAGGCCACTGAAAATAATTTAGAAGCATTGGAAATGCGGAAAAAAGGCATCGACAATAATAATACGGAACTGATTGAAAAATCCCGTGAAAAATATAAAGAATATGAAGAAAAAATTGATGAATTTCGTTCTAATCTAGAAGATGCAAAATCAAAAATAGATGACATTAAAAATAGAGCAGAGTAACTCTGGAATTCAGTCCATAATGTCATAAATTACGAAGCAAATACGAAACAATAACCTATTTTTTTAAGATGTATCTTGATTGTTTTCTAAAGATCTGCTATGATAATTAAGTCCGATGTGAAGATATAAAAGCTAAATGGCAAGTTTTCATGATTTGGAGGGATAAACATGCGAGTAAACATTACATTAGCTTGTACTGAAACTGGTGATCGAAATTATATTTCTACAAAAAACAAGCGTACTAATCCTGAGCGTTTAGAGCTTATGAAATATTGTCCACGCCTAAAAAAACATACATTACACCGTGAAACAAAATAATGATATGTTTAAATAAAACTCTTATCCGAGGATAGGAGTTTTATTTTTATTTATTTTCATTCCTACGATATACTTTTAATAAATGATGAGAAAGGTGATTTAGTTGGATAAAGAGCAGTTACGTAAATCAGCAATTATGTCACTAAAAAATATTTCACACCATGACAAAAAACAAATTGAAAATAAATTAGCCGAAAATTTAATGAATTCCACTTTATGGAAACAAGCAGAAACGATTGGAATTACAATGGCACAGGAATTTGAATGGAGTACAAAACCAATAATCAAAGAAGCATGGAATAATGGAAAAACAATTTGTGTCCCCAAATGTAATCCACAAAACAAACAACTTACGTTTTATCAATTACAAGACTTTAATCAATTAGAGATTGTCTATTATAATTTACTGGAGCCCAAACCAGAAGAAACAGAAGAAATAGTCAAATCGAACATTGATTTATTGGTTGTACCTGGCATTGTTTTTGATAAAAGAGGTTTTCGTATCGGGTTTGGCGGCGGCTACTATGATCGCTTTTTAACCGATTTTTCTAATAAAACCGTTTCGATAATAAGTACGATGCAACTTAGAGATCACTTACCGAATGATTCTTTCGATATCCCAGTGAATCATATTATTACGGAAAATGGCATTGTGTTATAGGGGGAGATTCCATGAATATTGAACGTTACTCTAGGCAAAGGTTATTTTCACCTATTGGCGATATAGGTCAGGAGCGTATAGGTAATTGTTCTATACTTGTTGTAGGAGTCGGAGCTCTAGGTACTGTACTTAGTAATCACCTTGTCCGCGCTGGAATTGGCAAGTTACGTATAGTAGACCGCGACTATGTAGAATATAGTAATCTGCAAAGACAAATGTTATTTGATGAAGACGATGTAGAGAAAGCACTGCCTAAAGCTGTGGCAGCTAAACAAAAACTAAAGAAAATAAATAGCGAAGTTCATATCGAAGCATTCGTTGAAAACGTTACAAATAATAATATCAATAAATTTATTGATGGAATTGATATTGTTCTAGATGGAACTGATAATTTTTCTACAAGATTTTTATTAAATGATATATGCTATAAAAGAGTTCTCCCATTTTCCTATGGTGGCGTTGTGGGGTCGCGTGGAATGTCTGCATTTTTTATTCCGAATGAAACACCTTGTCTGCGGTGTCTTACAAAAGAGGAAGCTGAAAGTGGACAAACATGCGATACAGTTGGAGTTATTGCTCCTGCAGTTGATATAGTATCATCAATGCAAGTTACAGAAGTATTTAAATACATAACAGGCAATAAAGCTCATTTAAGAAATACATTACAAACCTATGATATTTGGTACAATCAACAATATGAAATGAAGTTTCCTTCGCCAGACCCTAAATGTCCTACATGTCAACACGCTATATATCCATCATTACAAAGAAAGGCAACAGAAAATGAAACTGTATTATGCGGTCGTAATACGGTGCAAATTCACCAAAAATCGAATATGGATTTAAAAAAATCGGAAAAAAAACTAGCTCGTGTTGCAAAGACACAGCTTACACCTTTTTTATTAAAAGTACAGTTTAACAACGAAATAAATATTGTGATTTTTCCAGATGGTCGTGTACTTATTCAGGGAACAGAAGATACAACGAAAGCTCGAAACTGGTATGACCGTTATATCGGCTCGTGATGCATAAAATATGACCTATTAGAAAACCCTACCTAATAACACCCTTGATTAAAATATAAAGGAGTTTTTAGGTTGAGAATAGTAGTCACTTTTGCAGTTCTGCTAACCATTATATCTGTAATTTATAAATGGCGATATAAGTTAATGAATATGATTTTGGCAATTACATTATTAAGAAAAATAGCAGTTACCATTACGATGAATATGCCTATAATTAAAAATAAACTTCTTCCTAACTTATTTAAGCGCCCAGCACATACTTATTCGGAATAAATAAAAATAGTTAAAACAGCTTCTTTTTCTTATTTGCAGAAAAAGAAGCTTTGTTTTGATATCATATATGTAGAGGGAGGGAGGGGAAATATGGCACTAGACGAAAAACTGATGTACCAACTGGCATACAATTTAGTAGCTAATAATGGTTATCATATCTTATACATAAACGAAAAGCAGGAAGAAATTTGGTTAGAAAAACTGGAACAGAAAACTTCTAAAATATTTCGATTTGTACACCAGGGGTTCGATTGGAAAAATTATTTAAAACAGGATATTGCTATTGTATTTCAGAAAATAAAAGCTGCGAAACATCTATTGCTTGGTAAGCATATTGAAATACACAATGTTTATATATCTCCATATTCTCCTGTAGATGACTGGGAAATGTTAAAAAAACCAATGCAGTTGAATGAAAGAAAATCAGTAAGAATGCAAGTGTATTACTTAGATGAACATCATTTTAATGATGAAAAAGAAAAACTTAAAAAAATCGTTGATATGTCTTCAGTAGAACCAGTTAAAAATAATCCGGATGAAGAAAGCATAAATAAATATAAAACGTATCTCGCCAACACCTATTATAATCAGCTACAAAGCACAGAAAATGTTTTATCTTACGGTAAACCTTTTTTCACTTATTTATTAATATTAATCAACACCATAATGTTTTTTCTCCTTGAACTGAATGGAGGAAGTCAAAATATAGCAACTTTAATTTATTATGGTGCCAATTATAACCCTGCTTTACTTGATGGACAGTGGTGGCGAATATTAACATCTATGTTTTTACATATCGGTTTTGCCCATTTGTTTATGAATATGCTGGCACTTTTTTATTTAGGCACCATTGTCGAAAAAATATATGGATCTTGGCGCTTTATACTCATTTATTTCATGGCTGGTGCAGGGGGTGGCTTAGCAAGTTTCGCATTTACAATTAGTGTATCTGCAGGAGCTTCTGGGGCTTTGTTTGGCTTATTTGGCGCCTTGTTATTTTTTGGGCTTATTTATAAAAAATTATTTTTTCAAACGATGGGAAAGGGATTACTTATTATCATCGGAATTAATTTGATATTTGGGTTTTTGGTGCCGCAAATTGATAATGGCGCACACCTAGGTGGGTTATTAACTGGATTTTTGGCTACAGCTATTATTTATCTTCCAAATAAGAAAAATTTTCTTGTCCAGGTTTCCGCATTGATAATTTATGTTCTAATAATTACGGGATTAGTCATACTCGGTGTAACATAATAATGAGGTAGGCAATAAGCGTATTTTTTAACATGCGAAAGAAGATAAATACATGCGAGAAACCTTTTGGGGAATGCAGGCAAAATTAACTCATATAGTTAAAGAAGATAGATTGATTCACAAAACTTAAGTATAGAGATTAATGAGTAAATATAAAAGGGGGTAATAATCTCCCCCTTATAATCGCTGAATCAATTTTTCCTTTTTTCCGTTGAGTTCAAAGAGAAC
This sequence comes from Virgibacillus alimentarius, assembly GCF_000709085.1. Taxonomy (GTDB): domain Bacteria; phylum Bacillota; class Bacilli; order Bacillales; family Amphibacillaceae; genus Virgibacillus_B; species Virgibacillus_B alimentarius. Next base: position 5,970 of record NZ_JFBD01000115.1, read on the forward strand.
GACTAAATGTGAACGATCCTTACTTATTAAAATGAGTGGAATATAATTTGAATTTTTGTCCATGCTATTTAAATTAGCGGCTGGAATAATATAATTTTTATATAGTCCCTCCCACAATTGACCAATAATTTTATTGGTCTCTTCCTGATCCATGCCAGAAAGGCTCCTGTCATCGTACAAGTATAGACGGGAAAGGGGGATGGAAGTATAGGATTCTTTATTAATATTAAAATGTGTAATTAATTGATTCCAATGATGTAATAATGTACTTTTCTTCGCTTGATCCAAAGCATCTTTTTTATTATGCTCATGCTTATTTTGGGGGGAACGGAAAGATTTATATTCATTATCAGAAATCGAATCAAAAACATATAATTCATCATGAGTCATTTCTTGAATACTTTTAATATTCTCTTCCGAAGAATGAATCTCACCATGGTGAAAGGAAATAACATCAAAAATACTTTCCTTATTCCTATCAAGCTTTTCGCTTATTTTAATTGTATCGGTATCTTCTATCCATTTACTGCGAACACCTCTAAGCTGTCCATTTTCATATAATAGAGAAACGTCTTGTCTTAAATACAAGGGCTGGCTGCTCTTGGAACCGCTGATCCATTGAAGAACATAACTATCTTTACTATCCTTATTGGAAAAATTTAATTCGGAGTAAGCATTCGTAAATGTATTCTCTTCATCAATAGGAAAGTACGTAATTGTAGGAAGAGAACTGTTTTTATACATAAGTACAAATGTTAAGACAAGTACAGCAGTTACAAAAATAAAGAAAATAAGTTTCCGCAACTAAGACTCATTCCTTTGTGGTTTATGACTTTACTAAAGGTCTATGCGGAATAATCGATATTTATTCGGGATGTTCTAGCATATATTACTCGTTATATTTATAGAGAAAGGTGACTCCAATGCAAACAGTTTACGACGTTCAACAAATTCTTAAAAGATTTGGTATATACATCTATACTGGTGATCGGTTAGGTGATTTGGAATTAATGGAAATGGAAATGAAGGAATTATACCTTGCAGAATTTTTGCCTATTAAACAATACCATATGGCTAAAATTATACTAAGAAGAGAAGCTGCACTTATAAGAGAAGAATCAGAAAATAAAAGTTAGAGACAATAGCAGATATTAAAAAATATGGAAAGAGCTTACATTAGGATGCCAGCTTTTCCATATTTTTATATTATCCGGATATTTCAGAAATAATTGTCATAATCGAAAAGAACCCGAACGCTAGAGCTGTAGCGGCAGAAAATACTAAAGCAAAAATGTTTTTAAACTTTAATTGGCGAACTACAGATATTACAGATACGAGTGCGACCATTAACAAAATAATTCCAAGTACCATACTTATACTTCCTCCTTACGTCATATTCATTTGTAATTGTTTGATATAATACTGACATTTCTATATTATGTAACTAACCAGTTCTTATTTAATTTTATAGCATAATATTCAATTTGTCGAGTTTAATTAGGCTGATTTTGGTTTTTTAAGCAGAATTCTTATATGGAGGTTTTTATGATGCAAATTAAACAAATGTCTTTAGGTCCACTAGGAACAAACTGTTACATATTATATAATCAAAAAGAAGCTGTGATTATTGATCCGGGCGGGAATGCAAACCAAGTGACCTCTTTCCTAAAAGAAGAGGGATTAACTCCCCAAGCAATTTTACTAACACATGCTCATTTTGACCATATTGGTGCAGTAGATGAGCTTCGTTCCTACTTTAATATTGATGTTCATCTTCATGAAAACGAAGCTGATTGGCTCACAGATCCAAATTTAAATGGATCCCACCGATTTGTAGGAGCAGAAATAAGTACAAATCGCCCTGAACATTTCTTAACCCCCGGAATAATGGAATTTGCTTCATTAAAATTTGAAATAAAACATACACCTGGGCATTCCCCGGGAAGTGTTAGCTTTATCTTTCATAACGAGCAAAAGATTTTCAGTGGAGATGTATTGTTTCAGCAAGGGATTGGTCGAACTGACTTAATAGGAGGAAGCTTGGAGCAGCTTGAGAAAAGCATCAAAAATCAACTTTATACGTTAGAGGATTCCTATACTGTATATCCAGGTCATGGACTAGAAACATCAATTGGATCAGAAAAAAGAAATAATCCATTTGTATCTGCTTAGGGATGTTTGCATCTCCCAAAAAAGAAAATAAATGAGTTTGCGAGTAAGTCCATAGAAAAAACCCTGCACATCATTTATGTAAGCAGGGTTTTTCTACTTAGTGTCCGAAACCAGGAACTAATATAAATTCCGAATACCAAGTAAAGCCTATAAAGAATACTGTTAAGTAAGCCCCGAACATATACATATACATACGTTCAGATAATTTCAAATAACTTAATGTTAGGAAAAATACCGTTTGGACTAGAAATAATAATGCCGTTTTATTCATGTCACCGACAAAAAACATTACTGTAAATATACCAGTCCAAAAGGCAAGTACACGAAACATACGATCCATGTTTCATCCTCCTTTAGGTAACCTTATCAAAGCTATTATAAACGAGTATGACATGATTGTAAATAAAACTTACCATACGGTTGCATATTTTTACCTTTATGGGAAAAATTATATTCTTGTGTGAGTTATTTATGGTTATGTTTCCCGTAAATGTACTTATTATACTTTATCATCTTTAAACAGGGTGACATTATACTGGTTTTGGTTTTCAGTATTATTTGTCTTTATAAAAAACTGCGCCTGAATCTCTTGTTTACCTTTTATTATATACGTTATTTCTACAGTACCATCAGGAAACATATATTCTATGGTATCTGTTTTATTTTCAAGACCATCAACATTTTCTTTGAATTTTGTATATCCCATTTGCATAAGTGTTTGGGTTTTTATCTGCTCGGTAAGTTTATAGGTAATTTGCACATCATTTTTATAAATTGTTACACTAGATGTGACTAAAATAAAAACTAAAGTTGTAATAAACATAACATACGGTAAAAAAAATCCATATTGATTAGTTATAAAAGCTGATTGTTTTCTCATAACGTTCTCCTTGCAAGTCTACAATAGTTACCTTAAATCCATAGGGAAGGGATTTAAGATTAAACTCTCTTATATCCCTTAAATAAATCTCATGTCCCTTGCCATCAACTTGACGCCGAATAAGATCTTTATACATTTCAATCGACGCAATAACGAACTCTTCATCCTCCTCCAAAACAAGTTCAACTGTATTATTGCTAACATGGCAACTTGCTGCATGAATAACGTCATTTTGTAAAAAATGAAAGAATTGATGTACAGCTATTTCATTATGGTTAGAAGAATAATTAGCCGAACTAATTATATAGGCTAATAATGGTATCGTGATAAGCAATACAGTAATTGTGAATAGCATGGAGAGAAAAGTAAATCCTCGTTCATTTTTCCAAAAGCCCATATATACATATTTTTTCATTTCTTTCTTTAACATTTTCCCATTCCGCACATCCCTTAATAAGTTTTTCCTTATACGAAAAGTGAAATTTGACAGGAGTTTCACTTATTGTTTTGATAAATGTTGAGGGTAGCGTTTTTTTCTTTTCCCATAAAAAAGGTTGTAGCTCATCATGTAATCGTGATGTGATTATTCGACGATCACTTAATATTTCTCTTTCTTTTAACAGAAGTGACGTGATTGGCACAGTCGTTGATACGATCGTAAAGATAATACTTGAGGCAACTAATACTTCGATCAAAGTAAATCCTTTATTGTTGTTCAATATAGCACCTCGCTTTACCTAATGGGAATATGATGTTGTATTTCGTATTTTTAGTTTTGAAAGAGATTGTACCAGGTTTACTGATGCTGCCATGCTTATTAAAAGTTAATTCTTTATTCGTACGAAAATCAATGATAGAACCAGCAGGAGTCTTTCGCCTAATAACTTCATCAGATACTCTGTTTAAAACTGAATAACCATCTTCTCTAAACTGCAAAACAATAGATCGATCAGGAGCTCCAACGGAGAAATTTTGAACATACATTACATCCGATTCAAATGTCTTTAGAAATTGTTTTTCCTGGTGCTTTTCGATACTTGAAATATGAAGCGGGGCGCTAAGTAGAATCAGTAGAGACCAAACTCCAAGGACAATAAGAATTTCCAATAATGTAAATCCATTTTGTTTATGGGCTTTTAACTTTACCATCCGCATAGCCTAGCTTTTTTTTGTTAGGGCAGGTTGTCTGGTCTTCAGTAATATAATTTGCTGATTTTAAAACATCTAAAGATAGAGGATAGTTTCCGTTATCAAGATAGTAGGCATCCACCTGAGCTTGAACTACTGATACTAAGGCGTCACACCCCTTATCATTAACCTCTTTACTCTTGCCCCCTAAATTTGGGACAATCAAGATAATTAAGACGGATATAATCATTAAAACGATTAACATCTCGATTAGTGTAAACCCTTTATTGTTTTTTAACATATAGACATCTCCTTATATCGAATTAATTAACTGAAACATAGGCCACATTAAAGTGACATATATAAAAATGATAAAGCTTGCTAAAATAATAAAAAATAGTGGTTGTATCAACGTGATCGCTTTAATAATTTTTCGCTGCAATTCCTCCGTTAACATTTCAGCGTAAATAGTTAAATCTTTTTCTAGAGCATCCATATTTGCATTTTTTTGAAATATAGTCGCTATTTGCTTATCTAGAAAGGAAAATTGAGATAGTAAACTAGAAATTGGATATCCCTTCGATAACTCCTCAATCATTAAATTAGAATAATGAGCAATAATTGGAAGTTTTTCTTGTTTTGCTAAATGATGAAGTATCTCCTTAATAGACATTCCTGTTTTTAGAAGCGTACTTATATGAGTAGCAATTAAGAAGGATGTTTGGAGTTTTAGAAATTTACGGTAAATTGGCAACGCATTATAAAATTTAATTTGTTTATCTATTTTAATTTTCCTTTTATTAAATTGCCAAAATAGGGCGCATGCAAAGACCATAAAACAGCATGCCATTACAAATATTCCTAAATAATCAATAATCATCATGGAAAGAATAACTGTTGAAGATGCAGCTGAACTTTCTTGAAAAAGATCAACGAAGGAGGGTAATACTGAGTTTTTTATAAAGTACAATAAGGTAGAAAAAATCAGCAGTAAAATAAGAGGATATCTTATCATTTGCTCGAATTTTTTCATGTATTTTACACGATGTGCATACATTTCAATACACTTATTTATGCTTGTTTGGAGGTCTCCATTGACTCTCACAAAAAATAAATAAGTGGTAATTGTAGGGTGAAATTTACTTTGTTCAAAAGCCTTATCAATCTTATAACCACTTTTTAATGAAGTCATTATTTCGGTTGCTATTTTAGCAAGTTGATTATCCCATTTCATGATTTCTAATGCTTCAATTAATGGATAACCATTCGCTAATAAGCGCGAAAGCATTCGAAGGAAGCGAAGCTGAACTTCATTTGGCAATTTCCTCCTTTTATGAATAGAGATATGTTTCTTTAGAAATAAAACCATAAGCATAAGCCTTTCTTCGTAAATGATGAAATGAATGAAAGTTATCCATTATTTGATGATCAACTCCGTTTAATATATCTTCTAATACATCTTCCTCTAGCAGTTCCAGAATAGCTGTTCGTTTTGTAGTTCCCCTCACTTGAATGGGTAATAACTCCAAAGCAGCAACAGCGATTAGTGATTGCTGTATATCCGACTTTTTAATTCCCATTTCGAGAAGTCTGTGTATAGTGCCTTGTGCATTTTTAGCATGCAACGTACTTAAAACAAGATGTCCAGTTAATGATGCGTTAAAAGCAAATTGTGCTGTTTGCTCATCACGAATTTCTCCTACCATAATAACATCAGGGTCATGTCTTAAAGCTGCTTTCAATCCTGTTTGATAGGTGATACCAGCTTTTTCGTTCACTTGAACTTGTAAAATATTATCCATATCTTTTTCAATCGGGTCTTCTAATGTAATTGTTTGAATCGACTTTTCCTGTAAAACCGTTTGCAATAAAGCATATAACGTAGTCGTTTTACCACTTCCCGTTGGTCCGGTAAATAAAATAATGCCAGCACGATTCGTCATCCATTTTTTCATTTTCTTTAATTGATAAGGAAACATGAAAAGTTGATCAAGTGTGAGGTCTTTTTCTTGAGGTAGAATTCGTATTGCTAAGCTTTCTATATTGTTGTTTACAGGTAAAGTTGACAAGCGAAGAGCAAACTTTTTTTGAGAAGCTGTTTGATGTATGATTGTTCCATTTTGTGGTTTTCTAATTTCACCTATATCCATTCCAGAAGAAAATTTATAATGCGTAAGTAAAAGTTGGTATTGACTAGTAAGGATTGTTTTGTGTAATATTCTTTTTCCGTGAATACGAAAGTAGATGTTTGTTTGATGAGGGAAAGGATAAAAATGAATATCTGATGCACGAGCTTGAAACGCAGATACGAGAAGCTTATTTGATAGTGTTGCTGCGGGATTCAATAAAGTCACCTCCTTTATTTAAATATGCAACAAATTAATTATTCGACCCTTTTTGACAAACTCCTTCTTTTTTTATAAATATTTTTAAAAATGTATAAATATTTTGTTTGCTGTATAATAAAAAGGAGTTTAGTTGTGGTAAGTAGGGGGATTAAAAATGACAACGATCTATTTAATTGGATTTATGGGAAGCGGCAAAAGTAGTATTGGAAAAAAATTAAGTGAAATGATGGACGTTACACAGGCAGATACGGATATATTTGTTGAAGAAAAACATCAAATGAGTATAGCTGATATTTTCAAAAATGATGGGGAGAGTGCCTTCCGTACTTATGAAACAGAAGCATTGAAGCAAATCACAGACAAAATAATTTCCACTGGGGGAGGGATAGTTGAAAAAGATGTAAATAGGAGCTTCATGAGAAAAAATGGATTTATTATTTATTTGCAGACATCCTTTGATACTATCGCTCGCAGGCTGCAAAATGATCAAGAAAGACCATTGTGGCAAAAAAACATGAATGATCAGAAAAAAA
>NZ_JFBD01000116.1 GCF_000709085.1 Virgibacillus alimentarius
AGTGGCGACCCCTAAAAGTTAGAGTTTTTATTATGCAGCTGATTGGCTGGATTGAGTTCGGTATTCGACCGGACTCAGTCCAGTCAATTTTGCTTTTGATCGTACGTGGTTATACCAGTAGATGTAATCTTCAATTCGTCGTTTTAATTCTTCATAGCTTACTAATTTCTCTCCATAATACATTTCTTGCTTTAAAATGCCAAAAAAATTCTCCATTGAAGCATTGTCTGCGCAGGTCGCTTTACGTGACATGCTTTGGAATACGTTATTTTTCTTTAATGTATTCACCCACTTGCTGTGCTGGTAATGCCATCCTTGATCTGAATGGATCGTTGTGCGGTATGTTGCGTAATTCTTTATGAATTCTATTGTTTCATCTAAAGGTTCCATGACAAGATCTAACGTAGGTCGTTTCTTGATTCCAAACGCAATAATTTCCCCGTTATAAAGGTCAAGAAGGGGATTTAAGTACAATTTTTCTTCACCTAGACATTTGAATTCTGTAATGTCGGTTACTAATTTTTGAAGAGGAATAGGTGTGTAAAAACGGCGGGATAAACGGTTTTTAGCTACCTTTCCAACGTTTCCTTTATATGAATTGTATTTACGGGATTTGCGCATGAATTTCACACACTTTAACCCAAGCTCTCGCATCAAACGATACACTTTTTTATGATTAACGCGATATCCTAATTTCTTTAATTCCTTCGTGATGCGTTTATAACCATAACGTTCATGAAACTTCTTAAATTGTTCAGTAATAAGTTCTTTTAGTTCTATGTCCGGATCTTCTTTTCCAAAGTTTTTTACGTGATAATGATAGGTTGCTTCTGGAATACCAACCACAACGAGTATATCCCTTAATCGGAATCCTTCTTGTTTGAGTTCGAATGCCAATTTCGCTTGGGCTTTTCGAGGAAGGCATTCGGATTTTCCTGAAAAGCTCTTAACTTTTTTAGGTATGCATTTTCTAATCTCAGTAGTTCATTCTCACGCTCTAACTCTTCTTCACGTGTTAACTTTTCTTCGTCCTTTTTCGTTTGTTTATTGGGTTTTTTAGACATAGAAGGTCGCCCCTTTGGTTTTGGTTTCAGGCCTTCTACTCCTTGTTCATTGAATTCTTTCATCCATCGATTAATTAAAGAAGGATTGTTCAATTTAAATTGATCTGCAGTTTCTTGATAAGAAGCACCTGTATTTAACATAAATTGTATCGTATCTAATTTAAATTGAACAGAATATGCCTCTTTTCTTCTTCTATTCTTTAATCCTTCTACCCCTTGAGTTTTATAGGCACTCACCCAATTTCTTAACGGTGTATAAGACGGCATATTGTACTTTTTTGCCAATAATTTATATCCTTTGTTCCCATGTAGATATTCGGTGACAAGCTTTATTTTAAACTCTTCACTATATTTAGCCATAAAAACACCCCCCGAAAGTTAGATTTAGCACTCTA
>NZ_JFBD01000117.1 GCF_000709085.1 Virgibacillus alimentarius
GGGAGAGGAATCAACCGGAGGGACAGCATATCGCCCGGAGGGGGAGAGGAATCAACCGGAGGGACAGCATATCGTCCGGAGGGGGAGAGGAATCAACCGGAGGGACAGCATATCGTCCGGAGAGAATGGAAATCAACCGGATAGGCAGTATATCAACCGACTATTATTTGCCTTTTTTGACATAAATAAGCTATAATTTAAGAAATCCGACAACAGGACGGTGACACCAGGAATGAGATGGTGCAACATCTAGAGCAAGGAGAATATTATGTTTAATTATGCTGATTTAGCCATCGCATTTTTTATTGCCCTCGTATCCGCTTTTTTAGTTACTTATCCAGTAAATAAGCTAGCCATTAAGGTTGGGGCGGTTGATCTGCCCAACCACCGTAAAATACATAAAGAAGTTACTCCCAGACTAGGTGGACTTGCTATTTTCATCGGTGCTTTTTTAGGTGCACTTTATTTGCAGCCGCATCATGAACATTTACCGGAAATTTTACTTGGCGGGATTGTCATTATATTAACCGGAGCGCTGGACGACAGATTCAGTTTACGTCCCGTTGCCAAGCTCACAGGTCAACTTGTAGCGGCCTCTTTTCTTGTCTCATCTGGACTGATTATTGAACGTATCACACTTCCTTTCCTTGGTGTAGTTGATCTCGGTTTTTTTAGTGTACTCATCACCGTTTTATGGGTTGTCGGGATTACGAACGCGATTAACCTGATTGATGGTTTGGATGGTCTTGCCACGGGTGTTACAACGATTGCGTTTAGCAGTATGTTTGTTATGGCACTCATTGATGAGCAGCTGATGGCAGCTTACCTATGTATCGTACTCATTGGTTCCAATCTTGGATTTTTATATCATAATTTTCATCCGGCCAAAATTTATATGGGGGATACGGGGTCCAATTTTCTTGGCTACATGATCGCTGTTGTTTCCATGCTGGGCCTTTTTAAAAATATAGCGCTGTTTAGTTTTATCATTCCTGTCATTGTTTTAGCGGTGCCGATTTTCGATACAGTTTTTGCTATTGTTCGCAGGGCGTATAATAAAGAGAGTATCATGATGCCGGATAATAAACATATTCACTATCAACTGATCGCAAAAGGATACAGTCACCGGAAAACGGTCTTGATTATTTATACGTTCAGTGCTATTTTCGGGGTTCTGGCAATACTCTTTCAAAATGCATCGATTACGACCTCGCTTATTATCACATTTTTTATTCTTTTCCTCCTGCATCTTTTTGCTGAAATGGCAGGGCTTGTATTAGGTGGAAAGCGTCCCATTTTAGATAAAATTACAAAACCATTCATGAAAAAAGAAAAAGGCTAAGAAGGGGATTTTTCTAAAAAATAGGAGTCCCTTTTCTGTTTACTAAATATGGAAATCAGAAAGTAGTCTAAATTCCGTTAATTGATGAAGGCTTTGTTTGCATCATGAAGCCTATCTATGGTATTTTTAACTTTAATAGGATGCTTTTACGTTGGAATACGAAAGGAAAGAAGTTATGTCAAAACAACAAATCGGTGTGATTGGGCTTGCAGTCATGGGGAAAAATTTAGCCTTTAATATTGAATCACGAGGTTACTCTGTTTCTGTGTACAATCGATCACCAGAAAAAACGGAAAACATGATGAAAGAAGCTACGGGGAAGCAAGTGACCCCTCAATATAGTATCGAAGAATTTGTCGAATCGTTGGAAAAGCCCCGCAAAATCTTGCTGATGGTAAAAGCGGGTAGCGGAACAGACGCTACGATTCAGGCGCTGCTGCCGCATCTTGATCAAGGGGATATTTTAATCGACGGCGGAAATACTTATTTTAAAGATACACAGCGCCGAAGCGAAGAACTACAAGCATACGGCATCCACTTCATCGGTACAGGTGTTTCCGGCGGAGAAGAAGGAGCGTTAAAAGGGCCATCCATTATGCCTGGTGGGCAAAAAGAGGCATATGACCTTGTGAAGCCGATTTTAGAAGCTATTTCTGCCAAAGTAGACGGGGAAGCTTGTACAACTTACATTGGTCCGGACGGTGCCGGCCATTACGTGAAGATGGTGCATAACGGAATTGAATATGGCGATATGCAGCTCATTTCAGAGGCATATTTTATTATGAAACATGTGCTAGGATTAGAGGCCAATGAGCTGCATGAGGTATTTACAGCGTGGAATAAAGGGGAATTAGATAGTTACTTGATCGAAATTACCGCTGATATTTTCACCAAAATAGATGAAGAAACAGGAAAACCGCTTGTTGAAATGATTTTGGATACAGCGGCACAAAAAGGAACTGGAAAATGGACGAGCCAGAGCGCACTCGATTTAGGAACGCCACTGCCAATTATCACTGAATCAGTGTTTGCCCGTTTTATCTCCGCGATGAAGGACGAGCGTGTCCATGCAAGTAAGGTGCTGTCAGGACCGGAAGTTCAGCCATATGCGGGCGATAAGGCTGAACTGATAGAAGCAATCCGCGAGGCGCTTTATATGAGTAAAATCGTTTCGTATGCACAAGGATTCACGCAAATGAGAGCTGCTTCAGAGGAATATGATTGGAATTTGGATTACGGAAAAATTGCGATGATATTCCGCGGGGGCTGTATTATCCGTGCGGCATTCCTGCAAAAAATTAAAGAAGCTTACGACCGGGATGCGAACCTAGCCAATTTATTGCTGGATCCGTATTTTAAAGAAATTGCGGAGGGTTATCAAAAGTCACTGCGTAAAGTGATTGCCCTTGCGATTGAAAATGGCATTGCTGTACCAGGATTTATGGCAGCTTTATCGTATTATGATAGTTACCGTTCCGAAAAATTACCGGCAAATCTCTTGCAGGCACAGCGCGACTACTTTGGCGCGCACACCTACAAGCGCATCGACAAAGAAGGTACCTTCCACACCGAATGGATAAATGAATAGGGAGAGGGAGCAGAATAAATATGTTCTGCTCTTTTTTGTGCTGTTTTAGTGTGAAGCACTGAATACTGGAAAATAAAACTTCCGCAGTCCTTTTATACGGGGTGCGGAAGTTTTTATGTCTGCTGTTCTTTCCTATCCTAAAAACGCCTCTAAATCAAACCACCGCACAAAGCGACTGACCGCCGTTAAGTACTTTCATCACTTCCTCAGCAATCAGCATGGCTGTCCGGGACTGCGCGGCATTCGTGGCGCCGGCAATATGCGGGGTAAGACGGATAGATGCAATCTGTGTGAGCGGTGAATCTTTCGGAATTGGCTCTGCTTCCAGCACATCAAGGTATGCTCCAGCGATTTCCCCTGATTGTACAGCCTCGATGAGATCCCCTTCGTGTATGATTCCACCTCTTGCCGCATTAATCACATAGGCATGAGGTTTCATATGCGGAAAATTCTTTTTGTTGATCATATGCCGGGTTTCTTTTGTCAGCGGGACATGAACCGATACAAAGTCGGATGCAACTAGCAGTTCATCCAGCGTGTTTACTGATCGAACTCCGGTTTCTGCCAGGATATGGTCGAACGGTGTAACGAACGGATCATAACCGATTGTCTCCATTCCAAAAGCATTTGCTCTTCTCGCGACACGGTGGGCAATTTCGCCCATTCCGACGAGGCCAAGTGTTTTCCCGTTTAATTCATTACCAGTAAAAAATTTCCGATTCCAATTACCACGTCGTACATCAGCATCTGCATGATGGAGCGGTCTATACGCATCCAGCATGGACGCCATCACATATTCCGCAACAGACGTAGCATTTGCATGTTTAGCCGTAATCACCGGTATGTTTCTGGATGATGCTGCACCTAGATCGATGTTATCCAGTCCGACACCAAGTCGCCCAATAACTTTGGCGTTTTTTGCCACGTCAAGCAATTCAGCATCGACTTTTGTTTCATTCCTGACAATGAGTGCATCATACGCTGGTGCCAATGCAAGCAATTCCTTTCTTTTTCGCCCCAGTTCCATATCGTAGTCTACAGAGCAGCCGCTTCGCTTGAGCTCTTTCATCCCATCATCCCACATCAACTCGGTCACAAGCACCTTCATGAACATTCACTCCCTGTAATCATGATCAACTTATCTATCTGTTCCTGATTATTCCTTGTTGTAAACTGTTTCGCGCTACTGATTATATGCAAGGACAGGGAAAAATAATATAAAATAAGAAAAGAAGCGACTCTTTAGGTGCAGCGAGCACTGATCAATATGTGTGAAGGGCTGAATAATCGGGAAATGCGCTGATAAAATTTCAGAAGCGCTGAATAAATAAAGTAACCCCGCACCGCTGAATCCGAAAAATGCAGCATATAAAAAAGGAAGCAAAAATGCCTTTTTGCTTCCTTTACCATCATCCATTATTCATCTAAAATCGGCCACCAGTGAAAGCCATCTTTTTCAAGGAGTTCCTCTGCTTCTTTTGGCCCCATGGATCCTGATTCATAATTCGGGAAATGAGCTGTTTTATTTTCCCAAACGTCAAGTAAGGCATCGACATATTGCCAGGAGAGTGCCACTTCATCCCAGTGGGTAAAGTTCGTTCCGTCACCAAGCATGCAGTCCAGAAGCAGTTTTTCATATGCTTCCGGTGTATTAACTCCATCAATTCCAGTGTTTTTATATGCGAGCTTGATAGGCTCTGCAAATGCTCCGGTTCCTCCCCTTTTAGCATTAAGGTGGAGAGTTACCCCTTCATCTGGCTGAATATTAATGACCAGTAAGTTTGGGTGTTTATCCGTTTTATTTTCATAATATAAATTCATTGGGATATCTTTAAATTCCACAACGATTTTGGTTGATTTATCTGTCATCCGCTTTCCTGTACGAATATAGAATGGAACCCCTGCCCAGCGATAATTATCGATCATAACCCTTCCAGCTACAAAGGTCTCGGTATTGGAAGCGGCTAGTTCCTCTGCCTCGTGTTGATATGCCGGTACCTTTTCATCGAGGATAGAGCCTTCTCCATACTGTCCGCGCACAAAGTTTTCATCCACTTGGTCTTTTTCAACGGGGCGTAGTGCACGAAGTACTTTGATTTTCTCTGAGCGAATTTCTTCTGTCGTTAATTTAATTGGCGGCTCCATCGCGAGCAAGGAAACCATCTGAAGCATGTGGTTTTGTACCATATCCCGGGTTGCTCCAGAGTGATCATAGTAGCGGGCTCGTTCTTCAACACCAAGTGATTCACTGGATGTGATTTGAATATTTTCGATAAAGCGGTTATTCCATAAGTGTTCAAAAAGTCCATTAGCAAAACGGATTACTTCAATATTTTGTACCATTTCTTTTCCCAAGTAATGGTCGATCCGGTAAATTTGGTTTTCCTCAAAAGCTGCGCGAATCTTATTGTTTAATTTTTTTGCAGATTCTAAATCATGGCCGAATGGTTTTTCAATCACAAGGCGAGACCAGCCGGTGCCCTCCTTTAGTCCATTTTCTTTTATTTGATTGGCTACCGTGCCAAAATATTCAGGTGCCATTGCTAAATAAAAGATTTTATTACCATCCGTTTGATATTCCGCGTCCAACTCATTGATTAACGTACCTAAGGTTTGATAAGTGGATGCTTCTTGCACATCAAAAGGGTGGTAATAAAAATGAGAAGTAAAGTTCTTTAGATTTTCTCGCATGCCAAAGCTGTTTTCAATTGATTTTTCTACATGGTCCCGCAATGTATCGTTATCCCATGGTCTTCGCCCGACACCAATCACTGCAAATTCCTCGCCAATGTTTCCATTTTGACGGAGCCTGTAAATGGATGGGAACAGTTTGCGTTTAGCTAAGTCCCCTGTAACTCCAAAAATAACAATAACCGCTTTTGGTTTTTGTTTATTACTCACAACACGTCCACCTCAATTTTATTAAAATAATTTTCTGAATATCCGATTCATATAGGAAAGGGGGTGTTTAATCAACTGCCCGTGGACGCATACTTTTCATCGTCCGTTCTTACTGTGGATAGTTACAGTCTACATGAGTCATACGCTCCTTTTCAAGGATGATGTTCATGCGTTTAAAATGAAAAGATGTTAACATAGCAAAAAACTTTGCTTGCTTTCATATACTAATTCATACTCCCTCTGAAAAAAATTGACAAAACGAATGCTTGTTGGTTAAAATGAACTGCATCTTCTTACATTTGTCATGTGAAGAGGGTTAATTATAATGGAAAGGTGGATCGTTGTTAAGAGACAAGAAAAGCGCCAGAACTATTTTCAGACCGGTCAGGAAAATAGTTGACGAGGTGGAGGCTAATCGAGTTTTTTCGGCGGATTCCTCCCGATTGCACATCCCAATCGTTATGCGTTGTTCTGAAACCAATGAGGTAACTTGTTGTACAAAAGGATAAGCAGGATGAAAAATAAACGATCACGAGAAAGGGGCAACACGCCCCGAAACAGAGATGAGATGGAAGAGGTCAGATGAAGCGTAAGTAGACCTTTGCATCTGGGAGTCTTGCAAATAGGAGAAAAAATTCCCTTGTAAAGGACGTTTGTTGCCCCTTTAATAAGGAGGAAACGACGATATGTGTGGAATTGTTGGTTATATCGGACAAAATGATACGAAGGAATTATTATTAAATGGTCTTGAAAAATTAGAATATCGCGGTTATGACTCAGCTGGGATCGCGATGCAAAATAATAATGGAATGCGTCTTTTCAAGGTGAAAGGTCGCGTCAAAGCACTCCGGGATCGAGTGGATAGCTCGATTCATGCAACAATGGGAATCGGCCATACCCGCTGGGCGACACATGGCATACCGAGCGAAGAGAATGCACATCCGCACCAAAGCGCGTCTCGCAGATTTACACTTGTTCATAACGGGGTTATTGAAAACCATCAAGAATTAAAAAAGGAATATCTCAGCGATGTAACGTTTAATAGTGAAACAGATACAGAAGTGATTGTTCAGCTCATGGAAAGGCTTTGTGCGCAATACCAGGATACTGCTGAGGTTTTTCGCCAAGTAGTGAGGCTTTTAAAAGGTTCCTATGCAATTGGTATGATGGATGCAGAAGACCAGGAGACACTTTATGTTGCAAAAAACAAAAGTCCATTATTAGTGGGTATTGGAAACGACTTTCATGTTGTAGCAAGTGATGCAATGGCAACATTAAATGTAACGGATCAATATTTGGAGATTTTAGACCAGGAAATTGTTCTGGTAAATAGAAACAATGTTAAGATTCAGAAGCTTGATGGCACTGCTGTTCATCGCAAACCATATACAGCTGAATTGGATGCATGGGATATTGAAAAAGGAACATATCCGCACTTTATGTTGAAAGAGATTGACGAACAGCCCATTGTTATGCGAAAAATCATTAAAGCGTATCAAAACGAAAATAATGAGTTGAAGCTGGATCGAAATGTACGTGAAGCAATAAAAGCATGCGATCGCATTTATATAATTGCGTGTGGCACAAGTTACCACGCAGGATGGACGGGAAAGCAGGTCATTGAAAAACTGGCAGCAATCCCAGTTGAAGTCCATGTCGCAAGTGAGTTTTCATACAACATGCCGCTCTTATCGGCAAAACCGTTATTTGTCTTTATTTCCCAGAGCGGAGAAACAGCTGATAGCCGTGCCGTATTAGTTAAAATAAAAGCAATGGGATATCCAGCACTGACGATTACAAATGTGCCAGGGTCCACCCTTTCTCGTGAAGCAGATTACACATTGCATCTATATGCAGGGCCAGAAATTGCTGTCGCATCAACAAAAGCATACACTGCGCAAATAGCTGTTCTAGCGATTTTGGCAGTAGACGCTGCACAAGCAAAAGGTATTACATTGGATTTTGATCCGATGCAGGAGCTGGCAATTGCTGCGAATGCGATGGAGATGTTAACAGATCAAAAAGAAGCAATGGAAGATCTTGTTGTAAACCATCTGGAAAAAGCACGTCATGCTTTCTTCATTGGCCGCAGCAGTGACTATTATGTATGCCTAGAGGGAGCATTAAAACTGAAAGAAATCTCCTACATTCAAGCGGAAGGTTTTGCAGGCGGGGAGTTAAAGCATGGAACGATTGCGCTCATTGAAGAAGGAACACCGGTGATCGCACTAGCAACACAGGCCAATGTCAACTACGCCATTCGCAGCAATGTGCAAGAGGTAGTGGCTCGGGGAGCAAATGCAATGGTCATTAGTATGAAAGGGCTTGAGCAAGAAAATGATACCTTTGTTTTACCACACGTGCATGCATTATTGACACCACTTGTGACGGTTGTCCCTTTACAGTTACTGGCATATTATGCAGCATTACATCGTGGCTGTGATGTGGATAAACCAAGGAATTTAGCGAAGAGTGTGACAGTGGAGTAAGGGACATGGAAAGTTCATCATGTTTCGTGGATTTGAAAAAAGTTTGATCATTTATGAAAAAGTTTGATACAATTAAGTTAATGAGTGAGCGTGTGATAATTCCACAATCGTGCCTAATTGCTGAAAATGCTTTTTTGAATTCGTTTAAAATGTATGTTTAACGATAAACAATTGCATAAATAAAATGTTTTCTAGGGTTCCGTAACCATGTTGTTGGTCTGGTCCGAGAGAAAACTCACAGTCATGCTGTGTCACGGAAGGATAAAAGCCTGGGAGATAACTGTTAAACAGTTTCTCTTGGGCTTTTTATTTTATCTAAAATGGGAGGTAATTTGGATGAATATAAACTGGATTAAAGTATTTGTTGCTGCCTTTTTAGAAATTTTTTGGGTGATTGGATTAACTCATTCACATGATTTATGGACATGGACTGGTACGGTTATTCTGATTATAGTAAGCAATTATTTAATGATATCAGCAGCACAAGTACTTCCTGCTGGAACTGTTTACGCTATTTTTGTGGGTATAGGTACAGGAGGTACTGTTGTTGCAGAAATACTTTTCTTTGGTGAACCATTCAGATGGGGGAAAATTTTCCTAATAGCAGTACTTTTATCAGGAGTTATTGGTTTGAAATTAGTTACAGAAAATAAAAGTGACAAGGTTAAGAAAGGAGTTGAATCTTGATGGCTTGGTTTACTTTAATTTTAGCAGGTATACTCGAGATATTTGGTGTTGCAATGATTAATCAATTGTCTGTAAAACGAAATTGGCAAACAGTTATTTTATTAATTTTAGGATTTGGCTCAAGTCTTGCATTTTTAAGTTATTCATTGCAATTTATTCCTATGGGAACAGGTTATGCAATTTGGACAGGGATTGGTGTTGTAGGAAGTGCCTTAATTGGGATGATTGTTTTTGGAGAATCAAAGGATTGGAAAAGAATAGTCTTTATAATTTTGGTATTATGTTCAGCCATCGGATTAAAACTTATTTCATAAACCAACATTGGAAAGCCTAATTACTTAAAACCAGGGAGAATTATAAATGAAGTTGGAATGGACTGAGCAAGCGTTAGAAGGCTTACATCCATCTCCTTTCATGACTAAAATGGATGCATGATGATACATACCGTTGTATAAGAAAAGGATCGCCCCAAACTATATAGGGACAACCCTCGTTTTTGAACCATTGATGTCATCATCGCTGCCTTTTATTAGGGAAGCAAACATCCTTAGATATTATTTGTTTTTCAATAATGAAAATACACCACTACCCATTTGTTTCAATTGTCCAGCTAATTCCCGCGTTTTTTCTGCAGTTGAAAATAGTTTATCCATGTCCCAGTCGCCTTCTGGTGTTTTGAATTCCGACATCATTTGGTTTAAAAGGTCGGACTGCGTAGTTTGATTTGTAGGAGGCGGTTGTTGAGAAGAGGGGGGGCGAATACCGAACATCATATCGAATGGATGCCCCATAGGCCTGTCGTCGTTTTGGCTGGGTTTCTTTTGAAAATGCATAAATCACACTCCCTTGTTATGATTGTCTAACTCATTGGTAAATAAACTTCGGTGGGAAACGCAAATGTTAAGAGCGATTATTACAACAAGATCCTCAAACGAAATAGAATGGAATAAATTGTATTTCGCATGTGAAAACGGAGCCACCTAAAATAAAAGGAATTGCCGAATTAAGCGTGGCTTAATTCGTTTCTTTTGATTGTCTTCAGATATTTTTATCCCCCTAACATATGCAGATATTAGTATCCTATTCTTCATGAATTATCGATGTATAGGCGTTTACGTCTAGGTCTTTGAATACAATAGGTAAAAAAATTTTTCATCTAGGGTTCATTACAAACGTTTGATTTAGAAATAAGTAAAAGGAGCATTTCTATAATGAAGGTGTTTGAGGATGAAAGAAAATCCTGTTGTAGAAGTATTTTTCTTACTCCCTAAAAGCAGGGGTGTGAGATGCTTTTCATCGAACTTTTTTATAAACGATTTAACATTCTTTTAAAGAAATAATAAGCGTATACCCAGTCAAAGTGAAACCATTTGTCATAGGTTATTAGTGATGAAAATCATAAAGGAGGAATTCGAATGTCAGATGAACATGGATATGGAGGATATGGATATGGTGGTGGCTTTGCGCTAATCGTTGTGCTGTTTGTACTGTTGATCATTGTCGGTGCCTCTTTTGGGGGTTACGGCGGATACGGATATTAAAAGACTTGATTCAAAATAATTAACATTAATTTGAGGGATTATCTGCTAAAAAGGTTATCTGTCAAAAAAGGTTAATGAAGTACTGTTGCGTTCGTAATCCCCCGCAGAGGAGTTAAACGGGGTTTTACGAACGTTTAGGTAGCGATTAATACTATAGAGGGAGGGATCCTTTATGTCCCGTGGATATGGTTATGGTTGTGGCCATGGTGGCTATGGCGGATACGGCCATGGTGGTAGCTTTGTGTTAATCGTCGTATTATTCATTCTGTTAATTATTGTAGGCGCTGGAGCATTTGGACACGGTTATTAAGGAACCAAAAAATTAAAGGTTAGACGCTATAAGTTAAGCGTTACCACCAAAAAGACACGGATTCAAAACGTTGGGGACCTTTTTGAAAATAAAAAGCTGAATTTCATCAGGTTAGGGGTGAAATTCGGCTTATTATTATTTTCCCTTTGTTATAAGTTTAAAGATAATTAGGCACCTAATCCATACAATCTAGAAAAGAGATCCCCCTTTAAAAAGCAGGTTAACTACCGAGTTGGCAGTCAACCTATTATTAGGATACTTGTCTATATTTAGAAAAAGAATAAAGATGTTAACAATACTAAGGAAGTGATTGCAAAGAAAGGAAAAAAGGATCCTCCTCTGCCTGAAGAAACGTAAATTCCCCTAGGTGTAACATCCGTAAGAACGCCGCGATAACATTTACCATCGTAATCTTTGACTTCCACTGGTTTTCTGTAGTACTTACAAGCATGATGATATAAATATTTAGCTGACATTGTTGTACACCTTTCCTTCACTAGGAGGGACTGAGCCCCTGTCCTAGTTTAATATCCAGTAAAACGGGTACCTACGATAATAAGAAGGATAAACAAAACGACGATCAACGCAAATCCTCCGCCATATCCGTATCCACCATAATTAGACATATATACTCTCCTTTCTTACAGGTGATATTTATGAGGATGGAATGACTAGTGTTTTCTCCCACGTTAAATGCAAACAGTCAACTGTTTTTAGACAACAGCTGGAGATGTGTCGTGTTGTTTAATGAATGAGATCCTCACAATATAGCATATGTTAAAAAGCTGATTTCGAATGGACGCATGACGAAGGGATGGAAATAAATCGAAAGGAAGGCATGACTTTATGATTGAGCATACAGAAACAGGCGCATTCCTGTGATAAGGATTGCGCCTGTTTGACATGCCTGAATCTCGTAAAAACGGCGGTGAATCTAGATTTTAAGAAGAAGGGGGGAGTGATTCCTTTCGATTGCTGATACCCTAAAGAGGTTAATAGAAATACGGGAAGAAGAGCCGTCTCAAGGAGAAAAATGGAAAACGTCTGCGTCTGAAGCGGCGGAACCTTCTTGGATAACCGTATCCTCCATAACCGTAATTATAGCCATAATCAAACTGACGTGGCTTATCCCCTTGATTCTCTCTATCCATATCTCCTACAGGCATAAGTAGATAGACATCTTCGTCCGATACACCGTCAATAATGCCATCATACATTTGACCATCCATACCTTCACATTGGATGAAATGATATTTGTACCTTTTGCATAAATCATACATGTAACGCTGGTGCACCGCGCTCTTGTTATCTGATTGCATATGGAAACTTTGATTATCCCATGTTTGAGGATAGTTATTCTGATAACCATACATCATGCCACAATGACGATAATCAGGCTGGGCATACATTGGGTGCGGCGCAGGAGTAGGGATATAATATGGTACGTTTGAAGGACCAGCACCATAATCCGGTGTTACCGGTTTTTGATCTTCTCTATTAGCCGATTGTTTCGCTTCAATGTTGAATTCTTCTTCCATGGAAAAATTCCTCCTTACATTTTTAGGTGGTCACTTTACTACTATATGAATAGGAGGAAGTCCAAGATACAAAAAATTTTATGGAAGGATAATTGCCGGCCCTACATACCGTATCAGAGCTGTACGCATCATCCTAGCCTAGCATCGCTTGTTCTTATTCAATAATCGCCGCGGGTTAGAAGAAAAATGGATATTCTATTACGAAATGATTTATACTGTTAGAAAAAAGGTAGGAGAAGGAGTGGATTTATAATGAAAAAGGTCACGCCATTCTTAATGTTTCAGGATGGAAATGCAGAAGAAGCTATGAATTTTTACACGTCCCTCATGGAGGATTCACACATTACAAAAATTGTTCGATATGGAGCGAATGAAGCTGGGGAAGAAGGAACTGTCATGCAGGCTGTTTTCACCTTAAAGGGGCAAGAATTTATGTGTATTGACAGCAATATAAAACATCCGTTCTCGTTTACACCTTCGTTCTCGATCTTTCTTACATGTAATTCGGAAAAAGAAATTGTGAATCTTTATGAGAAGCTCCTTGAGGATGGACAAGCACTTATGCCTTTAGATGAGTATGGTTTTAGTAAAAAATTTGGTTGGCTCAATGACCGCTTTGGCGTTTCGTGGCAACTCAATCTACCTTAATAAAATGGGGAACTTCCTGTTTTCCTACTACTAAGAATAAGTATTATTATTTTTACTATCGGTGCTTTGAAGGAACACAAAATGGAGATACAAATTTGCACTATATAAGCAATTAATTATATAATGATATAGAAATGAAAGAGGGGTGAAACCAATATGCTTCAAACAACCGTTGAAATGGAAAAGGCAGCAATGATTTTAAAGTTGTTAGGTGATAAAACGCGTTTAACCATGGTAAAAATACTGGATAAACACGATTGTTGTGTTTGCGAATTTGTTGAGATTTTTAAAGTGAGTCAACCGTCCATTAGCCAACATCTTAGAAAGTTGAGGGACGTTGGACTGGTGGAAGAGGAACGGAAAGGGCAGTGGATCTTTTACTCGATTAATAAAGACAATGAATATTATCCATTTGTTCAGCAAATTCTTGACCAATTACCGAGTCAAGATCAGAAATTAAAAGAATTAGAGGAAAAAGGTACGCGTATTATTTGCTGTTAATGGAAGGGGGGATATAGTGACATCAACGCTCATACTAGCAATTTTAATCTTTTTAGCAACACTTGTTTTCGTTATTTGGCAGCCAAAAGGGTTATCCATTGGATGGTCTGCAATCGGCGGTGCAATCATTGCTTTAATCGTAGGTGTTGTTGGGTTTCATGATGTAATAGCTGTAACAGAAATTGTTTGGAATGCAACGCTTGCTTTTGTTGCGATTATTTTAATCTCATTAATATTGGATGAAATTGGACTATTTGAATGGGCAGCACTTCATATGGCTCGAGTCGCAAAAGGCAATGGAATAAAGATGTTTGTCTACATAAGTATATTAGGTGCAATGGTCGCTGCCTTTTTTGCGAATGATGGTGCAGCTTTAATACTGACACCTATTGTGCTAGCGATGGTTCGTAATTTAAATTTCAAAGAAAAAATGGTTTTTCCGTTTATTATGGCGAGTGGATTTATTGCGGATACAACATCTTTGCCATTTATCGTAAGTAACTTAGTTAATATTGTTTCGGCCGATTTCTTTGGTATTGGATTTGTAGAATATGCTTCTAGAATGATTATTCCGAACCTGTTTTCACTAATGGCGACGATATCTATATTATTATTTTACTTTCGAAAAAGTATTCCGAGATCTTATGATGTCTCTAAATTAAGTGAGCCTAGTTCTGCAATAAAAGACCATAAAATGTTTCATGTCTCATGGTATGTGCTTGGATTATTACTCATTGGTTATTTTGTGAGTGAGTTTATTACACTTCCTGTTTCAATTGTTGCAGGCATCATCGCTATTTTCTTCATCCTTATGGCAAGAAACAGTGAAGCGGTTGATACGAAAAAGGTCCTAAAAGGGGCACCTTGGGATATCGTATTTTTCTCCATCGGAATGTATGTCGTGGTATATGGACTAGGGAATGCCGGGCTTACAGATGCGTTAGCTACTATTATTGAAACAACAGCAGAACAAGGATTATTCGTCGCTACGATTGCGATGGGCTTTATTGCAGCATTTTTATCTTCCATTATGAACAATATGCCGACAGTAATGATTGATGCGCTTGCAATTGCCGAAACAAGTACATCCGGTGTAATGAAAGAGGCACTGATCTACGCTAATGTGGTTGGATCCGATTTAGGACCAAAAATCACACCAATTGGTTCACTCGCGACATTGGTATGGCTTCATGTTTTATCGCAAAAAGGGGTAAAAATTTCATGGGGAACCTATTTTAAAACAGGGATCGTTTTAACAATTCCAATTCTGTTTATCACCTTATGCGGACTGTTTTTGACATTAGTGATTTTATAAGCATTTTTTTAGGGATATATGAAGGAGGCCAAGGATGACAAAAAAATTAATCTATTTCCTATGTACAGGGAATTCCTGTCGCAGTCAAATGGCGGAAGGCTGGGCAAAACATTATCTTAAGGACAATTGGGACGTTAAAAGCGCGGGAGTAGAAGCCCATGGTTTGAATCCGAATGCTGTTAAGGCAATGAAGGAAGTAGGGATGGATATCTCCAATCAAAAATCAGAAATCATCGACACGGGAGTTTTGAATCATGCAACGATGGTTATTACGCTTTGTGGGGATGCGGCAGATAAATGCCCGATGACACCACCTCATGTCAAGCGTGAACACTGGGGATTTGATGATCCTGCAAAGGCAGAAGGAACAGAGGAAGAAAACTGGGAAGTATTCCAGCGTGTACGAGATGAAATAGGGGAAAGAATGAAACGTTTTGCGGAAAAAGAAAAGCGAAAAAAGCATCATCTTTAGGTACTGCATCTAGATGCGACTTGTATAAACCTTCCTTTATAAAAAGTCCTTTTGTATGGAAAAACCCATTTTGAACCATTTTTTTCAAAATGGGTTTTTTCTAGTGCGCCCAGCATGGGCTA
>NZ_JFBD01000118.1 GCF_000709085.1 Virgibacillus alimentarius
AAACTTAAGAAAGTATACCGCCATGAACACAAATCCAACCATAGATGATGAAAATAACTCAAACTCAAAAGGTTCCAACCATCAATTTTTGATGATTGGAACCTTTTTTAAGATATTTTGGCTAGTTATGTCCCAGTCTACGGATAAAGCAGATGCCTTTGTAATCACAAAGATATTCATGGTCGATTTAGAAAAAAGAGAACAAATACAAGATAAGATTACCGTAGAGCTTAAAGAATTGACGAGGCACAGAAGGAGATTGGGGAAGCACCAGGCCCTTCTTAAGACGCAGTACACTCGAATTCTTGAAAAAAGTTTTCCTGAGCTAGCTAGTTATGGCCAAGTTCGTTATTCGGACTATATGATGCGACTATTAAAAAAGTATCCAAGCCCCAGGAGAATAGCGAAGGCTCATGAAAAAACACTTTCCGAATTATTGGGAGTGAACAACAGTCGCCTGCAATCTCAAATGCTTAAACAACTAGCGAAAGAAAGTATTGGGTGCTATTCCGAAATCACGGAATTTGAATTAACTCAAACCATACAACAAATATATTTGTATGATAAGCAAATAAAAGAAGTCGATAAAAAAATTCAGGAAATGATGGATAAACTCGATTCACCAATCGTAACTATTCCCGGAATTTCCTATCGACTTGGAAGTATAATCATAGCAGAAATAGGTGACATCCACAACTTTAATAACCCAGGTCAGCTATTAGCTTTTGCTGGAATGGAACCATCCATTTATCAAGCCAATATCAAGGAACTGGAAAAATGGTGAAACGTGGATCACCACACCTCCGATGGGCGATGTATCATGCCTCGAGATTGATTTCTATATATTCACCGACGTTCAAGGCATATTATGAAAAGAAGCTCTTAGAAGGCAAACATTATAATGTGGTGTTCAGCCATGTAGCGAAGAAATTAATTAGAGTCATATTCCATTTCATGCGGACAGGCGAATTATATAAAGAAGTTGTTTATACGTAATATTTTGACCGTTATAAAATACTAAAGTTTAACAAAAATACACAGCTTGATGATTAATTTTAAAATCATTAACCATCAAGCTTATTTGCCATGTCCA
>NZ_JFBD01000119.1 GCF_000709085.1 Virgibacillus alimentarius
AAAAAAGCTTTGCCTATTGTTACCACGGTGAATTTCATTAAAAAGTTTACCGTCTCTAATAAAAATAACACGGCCAGAAAAACTGGCTGCAAATGGATCATGGGTCACCATGATAGTAGTCGCATGCTGTTTTTTATTTAATGCCTCTAGTGATTCCATCACTTGTAATGTTGCTTTTGAATCAAGATTTCCAGTTGGTTCATCTGCAAAAATAATCGTTGGATTGTGAATAATTGCTCTTGCAATTGCTGTGCGCTGTTTTTGCCCACCAGATACTTCATAGATGCGTTTTTGAACGATGGATTCGATTCCGAGCTGTTTTGTTACATGATCAAGTTTTTTTTCTCATTTCTTTTACTTTCCTTTTTTGCAATGTCAGTGGCAGTAAAATATTTTCTCCAATCGTAAGTGTGTTCAACAAATTATAATCTTGAAAAATAAATCCTAATTCATTCCGGCGAAATTTTGCTAATTTATTTTTTGATAATGACGTTACATTTCGTCTATTAATAGTAACTTTACCTGATGTAGGCGTATCGATAGTTGATAACAGGTTTAATAATGTTGTTTTCCCGCTTCCGGATGGACCCATTACACTAATGAATTCCCCTTTATTTACGGTTAGGTTAAATTGACTGAGCGCTTCCGTAAGCGCAGCACGTTTATTTCCGTATATCTTGGATAAATTTTCAGCAGTAAGTATTGGCAATTCCTTCACTCCCTTTTACAAGTGGGGATTCGTTAAATTTTAGCATGTGAAAATGTAATCGTAACGGTTGTCCCTTTATCCTGTTCAGAATGGATGATCAAATTATGACCAAGTGCATCACAAATCTCTTTTGATAAATATAAACCCATTCCTGTAGATTCGCGAAAAGTACGGCCATTTAATCCGGTAAAGAAAGGATCGAATACACGCTGGATATCTTGTGATGGAATACCGCAACCCGTATCTTGGATATTAAGTTGAAGTACTTTTTCATTCGCAGCAGCTGTAAACGTTATATTTTCTGATGATTCTTTTGAATACTTAATGGCATTGGAGACAATTTGACTTAATACAAATTTTAGCCATTTAGGATCAGTTGCTACAACATAGGACTCATCTATCGCTAACGCTGGAAATACTTGATTACGAATAAAGCTCGATTTAAATTCCTGTATAACTTCAGTTGCTACTTGTTTAAGAGAGATTTGCTGTACATGAAAATCTCGATCAAATTTTTGCAGACGGGACTGGTATAAGGCAAGATCTAATCCTCTTTGGAGACGCTCGATTTCTTCTTGAACACTATGATGAAATGCTTCTGGCAAATTTAGTTTTTCCTTTTGTATAATTAAATGTAAAACAGATATCGGTGTTTTCATTTGGTGAACCCACTGCTGCATGAAATGAAATTCGAGTTGTTTTTGTCTTTCTAATTGATTTATCTCTTCTGTATAGTGAGCTGTTTGCTTGTCATGATATAATTTTATATTATCCAGTAATCGATTAGCTGGTTCCGGAAACCAGCTATCATCAGTTGATCCCATGTTACTTCTAATCGTAGTATAAAATTCACAAAATTTATAATAACGATAAAGAAGAAAAGCAACTAGAAAAAAGGTCGGCAATATAAATAAATAGATGATTGTTTCCGTACTCATCGCAGCTTTTGTAATGAAAGTGGAAAGCTGTGCAATGCCAATAATAATCGTACATTGAGAATAAAAAAATAATATAAATGGAAGTTGATCTTTTAGAAAGTCCTTCATTCCATTTCTCTCCATGCATCGATCATTTTATAACCCGCTCCACGCACCGTTTGTATACTATTTTTAATACCAATATCTCCTAGTTTCTTACGTAATCTAGTAATATTCACTGAAAGCGTGTTATCATCTACGAAATTTTCATCATCCCAAAGTAATTCAAGCAAATACGTCCGAGATAATACACTGTTTAATTGTTCCATCAATATTTTTACTAAAATAAATTCATTTTTTGTTAGTAGTGTTGTTTGATTTTGAAATTCAATTTCCATTGTAGTTAAGTGCAAAAAAAGCCCATTGGTTTCGATCGTATCTGCTTGTTTATTTGTGGCATATTCGCCGTATATCCGTCGCATGATACCTTTGATTTTTGCTTGAACAACGTCGAAATTAAAAGGTTTCGTTATATAATCATCGCCCCCATTTTCAATTGCCATCACTTGGTCCATTCCGCTGTCACGCGCAGAAATAAATATAATTGGGCAATTGGAGATGCTGCGGATTTGCCTGCACCAATAAAATCCATCGTATCTGGGTAAATTTATATCTAATAAGACAAGATGGGGATCGATCGTTTTAAACACTTCTACAATATTATCGAATTGTTCAGTGATCACAACATTATATTCATACTTTTCCAGATAGTCTTTTAATAAATACGCAATTTTCGGATCATCTTCAATTAAAAATATTTTTTTCATTAAATCACAGCCTTTAAAATAGAATACACCTCAAGTTTATCCTATCTTATTGAAGAAAAAAAATAAATGTCTAAACAGGAAGTGGATAAGCATATATATATCGTAAACAAATGATTAAAGGGGATATAACCATGTCCTTTTTTCCATGGGTAATGATTGGAATCATCTGTTTTATTGTTATAAAGAGTCTGGTCGATTTTATCCAGGGAGGGAAATCACACTTTCGATTAAAATTAAAAGAGAGCCGATTTTCCAGCGAAATTTTTTATACATTACTAATTATATATAGCATTGTTATTTTAGGATTTGGATTAATTTATTTTATCCTATCTTTTCAACAAATTACTTTGGTCGAACATGGAGAACTTAAACAAGTTAGTGTATTTGGATCACTAATACACTCGCTGTATTTCAGTGGTGTGACATTATTAACGATTGGATATGGTGATATAGTTCCGATAGGTGTAGGTAGATTTATTGCTTTAATGGAAGCATTAATAGGGTATATTTTACCAACTGCTTTTGTACTTCGGTTGGTACAAACACGAAAAGAACATAAAGAAGATTAAGCTACTGTTTAGAGATAAAAGAAAGGATGTGCTATAGTAAGTAATATAAAATATTGTTTGGAGGGGTTTTAAATGACAGTAGAGGTAGGGAGTCCAGCACCTGATTTCACATTGTCAAATCAAAGTGGAGAGGAGATAAGCCTTTCTGATTTTAAAGGAAAAAATGTGGTGCTTTATTTTTACCCAAAAGACATGACACCGGGATGCACGACAGAAGCATGCGACTTTCGGGATCAGCACAAAAACTTTCAAGACGTAGATGCTGTCATCCTCGGAGTAAGTCCTGATCCAATTGATCGCCATCAAAAATTTATAGACAAGCACGATCTTCCATTCCATTTATTAGCTGATGAGGATCATAAAATTGCTGAAGCATATAACGTTTGGAAATTAAAAAAGAATTTCGGAAAAGAATATTATGGGATAGAGCGTTCTACCTTCATTATTGATAAGGAAGGTAAAATTCAAAAAGAATATCGCAAAGTACGTGTGAAAGGACATGTAGAAGAGGCTCTGTCGTTTATACAAAATAATATGTAAATCAAATAGGCTTTTGTGACTTTGGAGGTAAGATGTGTGACAATTTTATTTTCCGTAAAACTTTCTCAAAAAGATCAACAACGATTGAAAGAAAATTATCCAGACCAAGTCTTAAATTTTTATAAAAATATGAAAGAAGCAAAACAATATATTCAAGAAGCTGAAATTTTAGTAACCTATGGGGCGGATCTTACCTCAGAGTTAATCGAACAAGCGGATCATTTAAAGTGGATTATGGTGCTTTCAGCGGGAATTGATAAACTTCCGCTGAAAGCAATTCAAAAAAAAGATATCCTTATTACAAATGCGCGAGGAATTCATAAAAAACCAATGGCAGAATACGCCATTTCCATGCTGCTTCAGGTATATCGCCAGGAAAAATTGCTCATGCAAATGGAGACAAATAAAGAATGGACACGGCGTTCCATTCGTATACAAGAAATTAGCGGGAAAACAATGGTGATAGCGGGTACAGGGTCTATCGGTCAGGAAGTGGCTCGCTTGTCCAAAGCATTTTTTATGAAAACCTACGGCGTTTCTAAAAGCGGCCGACCAACTGATTTTTTTGATAAAACCTTTACAACAGATGAAATGGACCGTATCCTTCCGGAAGCTGATTTTCTTGTTTCTGTATTACCAAGTACAGACGAGACGAAAGGTCTACTCACTTTCGACCATTTTAAGCTAATGCCTGAACATGCCGTCTTTTTAAATATGGGGCGCGGCGATTTAGTTACTAGTGAAGATATATTAAAAGCTGTCCAAGATGAAGAAATCGCACACGTTATATTGGATGTTTTTGAAGAAGAACCATTACCGGCGGATCACCCAATTTGGGCAGAAGAAAATATAACGGTGACGCCACATATATCCGGTGTTTCCAATCACTATTTATCAAGGGCGCTTGAAATATTTGAAAAGAATTTGAGTGCGTATTTGGACAATAGCAAGGAATTTTTAAATACAGTCGATATCTCGAAGGGATATTGATGAATAGAAAGCAGTGCGTCTGCCAAGGCACTGCTTTTATTGTTAATAAAATTTTTTAGATGAGTGATAATAATTATTAATTAATAATATACTAATGTTGACAGAATAATATAATAGAGGGTACACTAATTATAAAGATTATAATTTAATAATATAACTTAGATACCGAAATATAATTGAAAGTGAGGTGCATGACGATGTCAGAAATAAGGTTGCGTGAGGCGATTGATACATTAAAAGAATCAGGTGTACGAATTACACCTCAACGTCATGCGGTTCTTGAGTATCTTCTTAACTCAGAGATACACCCAACAGCTGATGATATTTATAAAGCACTTGAATCAAAATTTCCGAACATGAGTGTTGCAACAGTGTACAATAATTTACGTGTCTTACGTGAAATCGGACTTGTTCGAGAATTAACATATGGTGATGATTCCAGTCGCTTTGACTGTAACACATCAGACCATTACCATATCATATGTAATGATTGCGGTAAAATTGTTGACTTTCATTATCCCCCTTTAGATGAGGTGGAAGCGTTAGCTGAACAAGTGACAGGATTTAAAGTAAGTCATCACCGGATGGAGCTTTACGGAACTTGTGAATCCTGTAAACAAGTCGAAACACGGAAACATTAAAATGGCTTTTATGACTATTGTTAAGAATTTGAGTCGAGGCCGGGACATAACTAGCC
>NZ_JFBD01000120.1 GCF_000709085.1 Virgibacillus alimentarius
TTATAAAATATTCAGAAAAAATAATAGGCCTAACCATAATATCAGAGGCCTTTAACGAATTTATTTTTTATAAAGGAATGCTTTGTAAATTAAATTATTTTGGATTTCGCTCTGCTTTTTTATGACTAATTGCATAGTATTATGAATATTTTCATATTAACAAAACAATCCGCCTTGATATTTGAATAAAAAAAGCTGGGACAAAACCCCAGTAAATGTCAAAAAGTCAAATAGTCCATTGGGGCTATTTGACTTTTTTTAGGTGAGATAATTCTATTAATAGTTTTTACTAATCGATACGGATGGTAATCCCGTTGACTTCCACTACAGGTGGCTGCTTTCCGCGGGCACGACTTCAGCCTCCTCGGAAGAAAATCACTTCACGTGGGGTCTTCAGACACGTGCTTTTCCCGCAGGAATCAGCCACCAATTTTTGATGGTTGGAACCTTTTTTAAGATATTTTGCTAGTTATGTCTCAGTCTTTTTTATTCTCCTATTCATTTTGTAAAATTTTTTGATATTTACGACTCACTGCCGATTGGCTAATATTTAATGCTTCCGCTGCTTTTGTTGTTGTTCCAAATTTCTTCATCGCTAACAGAATGAGCTGTTCTTCCACTTCCTCTTTCGCTTTTTGAAGCGGCATGATTCCATTAACCATTGGTTTAGCTTTCTTCACAATACCATTAGACATAAACTGATCGACTAACGCTGCAGTTATTACATCCTCATCCGCTGTGACAAATAGTCGTTCAATTAAATTTTGTAATTCACGGATATTGCCAGGCCATGAATAATTTTCGAGCAAATTCAGTGCATCTGGCGAAAAATGGTAATTTTTGTCATATCGCTGGTTTAATTTTTGCAATGTGTGATATGCGAGCAACGGAATATCCTCTGATCGTTCATTTAATGGCGGAACACGGATTGGAATGACATGAATTCGATAATATAAATCCTCCCGGAAAGTTCCTTTCTCAACCATTCCTTTTAGATCCTTGTTTGTGGCAGCGATAATCTGAACGTCAACAGGAATTGCAGTAACACTTCCAATTGGTACAACTTCACTTTCCTGAAGAACTCTTAGCAATTTTACTTGCAAAGACATTGGCATATCCCCAATTTCATCTAAAAATAATATGCCTTCATGTGCTTGTTCAAAATAGCCTTGCTTTCCTTTCATGTCCGCTCCGGTAAAAGAACCTTTCGTATAACCAAATAATTCACTTTCAAGCAGATTTTCCGGTATGGATCCACAATTGATTGTTAAAAAAGGGTTATTGGAACGATTACTTTTTTGATGGATTGCACGTGCAATCATTTCTTTTCCCACACCTGATTCACCTTGAACTAACACCGTAGAAGAAAATTTAGCAATCTTTTCAACCTGATTAACAATTTGCTGCATTTTAGCACTACAATAAATAATTTCATGTGATGGCTCAGCTGTCATAGTTTTCAAGCGGGTAAGTTCCTGTTTGTACCTCTTTGTTATTTCTCTTGTTTGTTTTAGCTCCGTTTTCAATTTTGTATTTTCGGTAATGTCTCTAGAAGCTATAACAACTCTTTGGAGCTCTCCCTTTTCATTAAAGATAGGGTTACCGACTGCAAGTACTTTCTTGCCATGCTTTCCCTCTTGAACACGGGAAACCTTTTCTTTTTTCTCTAAAACCAGTTTCGTTATCGAAGGGGAGATATCGCCTTTCTTTTCCAAATCCAATATATTTTTCCCTACTAGCTCATTTAATTCACCTTTCCAAAAATCCCTTATATAGTTTTCACTATGACGTAAAATGTTACCTGTATGATCAACGACCACAAGTTCATCATAAATCGTAGAAAGAATAGCGTTCATATCACTATTTAAGTTTTTTACAGCTTCGATTTCCATGGCCATCTCTTCAACCATAGGCAAATCCTGCACTATTATAATAGCACCTTCCACATTTCCGTTTGAAGTTTCGATAGGGCTGTAATCGACCAATACACCCATTTCATCAGTAATGCGAATTTGATTTAAAATCGTTTTACCAGTAGCGAAAACTTCATTTACTTGTTCTTTGTGAAATATAATACGTGCATCTTTTCCCATTACTTCATCTGCTTCAGAACGAATCATTTTTAGTCCGGATTCATTACAATTAACAATTTTATATTCGTGATCTATGACAAATAACCCCATCGGTATCGATGCAAGCAGTACACGTAAGATATTAATATTTTTTGTTTCCTCACGAAACATCCCTGCCAGCATATCTTCTCTTCTTACATAGCCTGTAATGTCATTTTGTTCATTCTTCACTAAAACAATAGGTTGTCCCAAGGCCTGAAAAATAAATGGTAAAGATAGCGTCTGATTTAATTTAAAAGTTCCAAGTTTATCAATGGAAATCGCATTTGAAAATATTTGGTTAATATGTAAATTAGAGTAATCTATTTTTTCTGTTTTTAAATTTTTTAAGTCGACATATGCACGGAGGCGATTATTCTCTGTCAAAAATAAATACGGATCCTGATGAGTAGCAATCTTTTTTAAAAGTGCTTCTTCCTCTATATTTGTAGAAACTGCAAAAATGGGTCTCAGCTTGTTAAAGATCGTTTGATTCACCTGTAAACCTCCTTTTTATAAACTTTTGACTATTTGTAATTATATCATAATACTATAAAATGACATCGTTTTCATTAAAACTGTTCTTTTGTCGGATCAGAGCAGATGTGAACTATAAATATCTTAGGACTGAATTTTATAAAAGTTTAGAAAACACTTTACATTTAATCCAACATATAATAAAATAAATGAATAAGTTACAAAATAATAATAATTCCTACTGCCTAATCTGTTTACAGTTCCATTCCAGATCTGTTCCAACGGATAAAAAGCCAGTTCACTTTGTATTACAGCTTAAAATCAGTCTGTAAACAATTTGAATTGGTTTTTTTATTTACACTGTTAAAGAGGAAGGAGTGAAACAATGACTGGCGCATTAAAAAATATAAAAGTGCTAGATTTATCACGCGTTCTCGCTGGTCCCTATTGTACGATGATTCTAGGGGATCTCGGTGCAGAAGTGATTAAAGTGGAAGCACCTGGAGGCAGTGATGAAACACGTAAATGGGGCCCCCCTTTCCAAAACGATGTTAGCGCCTATTATCTTTGCGCAAATCGGAATAAAAAAAGCATTACAGCCGATTTGAAATCAGAAGAGGGCATTCAAATGATTAAAAAACTGGTAATGGAAAGTGATGTTATTATTAATAATTTTAAATCTGGTACGATGGAACGCTTTGGCTTGGATTATGAATCACTGTCAGCGATTAACCCTAAGATTGTTTCCTGTTCGATTACCGGTTTTGGTGAAACAGGACCATACAAAAACATGCCAGGTTATGATTTCATTATTCAAGCAATGAGTGGATTGATGAGCATTACAGGGGATGATGATTCCGGACCCCAAAAATTAGGTGTAGCCATCACTGATATTCTAACAGGTTTATATGCCTGTATTGGCATTCAAAGTGCATTGCTAGAACGTACACAATCAGGTAAAGGGCAAAAAGTCGATATTTCCTTATACGATGCTGCTGTAAGTTCACTTGTAAATATCGGAAGTAATTACTTAATGTCTGGCGTAATACCTAAACTCCGGGGGAATCGCCATGCAAATATTGTCCCTTACCAAACATTTAAAACGTCGGATGGCGAAATCGTCATCGCAGTAGGGAATGACAATCAATTTAATGCTTTATGCACCATTTTAAATAAACAACAATACAGCTCGGACCCTAGATTTCTTACGAACCCGGATCGAGTCAAACATCGTGAAGAATTAGATTCATTATTACAGGAAGTTTTTCTTACAGAACCAACTGCATACTGGAGAAAGAAATGTAATGAAAACAATATACCTTGCGGACCAATCCAAAATATCAAAGAAGTTACAAATGATCCGCAGCTTCAAGCGAGAAATATGTTTATCGAATACCAGCATCCTAGTGCAGGGCCTATTAAAATGATTGGCAGTCCGTTAAAACTATCACGGACACCTGTGAAGGTTAATCACCACCCGCCAAATGTGGGTGAACATAATGAGGAAATATTCAACCGATTAGGATTAAAAAACAACTACACTGAAGGAGATGAAGAAAATGAATTTTGAACTTACAGAGGAACAAAAAATGTTACGAGATACAGCGAGAAGTTTTACAGACAAGGAAATTATGCCATATATAGCAGAGTGGGAACGTCAAGGTGAATTTGATCCAGCTATTATGGCGAAACTTGCTGAACTTGGTTTAATGGGAGTATGTATTCCAGAAGAGTATGGCGGTAGTGGCATGGATTATAATTCACTGGCGATTGTCTGTGAGGAACTGGAGCGTGGCGATACCGCATTCCGTACTGCCGTATCCGTGCACACCGGATTAAATAGCATGACTTTGTTGCAATGGGCCTCTGAAGAACAAAAGCAAAAGTACCTTACTCCTCAAGCAAAAGGGGACAAAATAGGTGCGTTTGGTCTGACAGAACCAGCAGCAGGCTCCGATGTTGCCTCTTTAGAATCAACTGCAGTCAAAGAGGGAGATTACTATATCTTAAATGGACAAAAAACATGGATTTCTCTATGTGATACTGCTGATCACTTTATTGTTTTTGCCTATACGGATAAATCAAAAAAGCATAAGGGAATTTCTGCATTTATTGTGGAACGAACATGGGAAGGTTTTTCTTCCAAAGCAACAAAAGGAAAGCATGGGATTCGAGCTGGCAATACTGGCGAATTATTTTTCGATCAAGTCAAAGTACCAAAAGAAAACCTGCTTGGTAAAGAAGGAGAAGGATTTAAAATTGCTATGTCTGCCCTGGATAATGGACGCTTCACAGTAGCAGCCGGAGCTGTCGGTCAAATTATGGCATGTTTAGAAGCTAGTGTGAAATATTGTCATGAACGGGAAACATTTGGAAAAGAAATTGGCAAGCATCAACTCGTTCAGCAGATGATTGCTAAGATGGAAGCAGGATTACAAATGAGCCGATTGCTTGTGTATCGTGCAGGAGCATTAAAAAATCAAGGAAAACGAAATACACGGGAAACATCACTCGCCAAATGGCAAGCCTGTGATTTTGCTAATAAAGCAGCAGATGATGCCGTGCAAATTCATGGTGCTTATGGTTATTCCGATGAGTATCCTGTAGAGCGTTATTTACGCAACTCGAAAGCACCAGTCATTTACGAAGGAACACGTGAAATTCATACGATTATGCAGGCGGAATATGTATTAGGTTACCGTCAAGATAAACCGCTAAATAAAAGTCTCCCTGCATGGGAGGGAAATCTTGTAAAATAGTTATTTTCGCACCCACAATAGATAGAATCGTGGGTGCGAAATATTTTTTATCAATTAGCTTCCAACCTGTTTAATATCGGTATCTGTCTCTCGCTTGCGCATGGACGAAAGCTGCAGGGCAATCAAAGCGACAAAAACACCTAACCCTATTAAGTCTGTATATCCCCCCGGATAAATTAGTAGCAAACCGCAAGCAATCGATATCGTTCTCTCTATCCAGTGTAATCTACGGTACCAAAACCCAATTAAACCGCCGCCAATGGCAATCATGCCAGCTATTGCAGTAACTAATATCATACTAATTTCGAGCAAGGATGTGTCGATCATTAATAATTCCGGTTGTAAAACAAACATATACGGAATAATAAATGCTGCAATCGCAAGCCTGGATGCATTTGCACCAGTCCGTATCGGTGCACCACCGGATATACCTGTGGCTGCAAAAGCCGCCAATGCTACAGGTGGTGTAATATCTGCTACAATACCGAAATAAAATACAAACATATGTCCAGCAAGGACCGGAATTGCTACTTCCAGCTGATCATTTAATGCAATGATTGCTGGCAGTGCAATGGTTGATGTAATGATATAGTTTGCTGTCGTTGGAGATCCCATACCTAGAATAATGGAAGTGATCATTGTAAAGATCAATGTGAGCATCAATTGGATATTCATGGAAGACGCAATGGATCCGGCTAGATTAACAAGACTGTTTCCTAGTTTCAATCCCAGACCTGTTTTCGTTACTACCCCGACAATGATTCCCGCACATGCTGTAGCTGCTGCAACTCCCAGTGCAGTACGAGCTCCGGAAGTTAGCGCTAAAATAAGCCTGCCAGGAGTTAATCTCGTATCTTTTCGAAATAGACTTACAATGATGATGGATAATATTCCATATAATGCCGTTCGTTCAATACTGAATCCTTTAAACAGCAAATAAACAATAGCAATAATAGGAATGAGCAAATGAATTTTTTTCATAACTTCTTTTTTACTTGGTATTTCATCCTCAGGTAATCCGAATAGTCCTAATTTCTTCGCTTCAAAATGGGTCATAATCCATATTCCTGAAAAATATAAAATAGCTGGAATGGTTGCTGCTTTTGCTATTTCCCAGTAACCAACACCGGCAAATTCAATCATTAAAAAAGCGGCCGCTCCCATGATAGGCGGCATAATTTGTCCTCCGGTTGAGGAAGCTGCTTCAACAGCTCCAGCAAAATTGCGATGATAGCCAAGTTTCTTCATCATAGGGATCGTATAAGCACCGGTCGTTACTGTATTTGCTACCGAACTCCCTGAGATCGTTCCATTTAAGGCACTTGAAAATATAGCAACTTTTGCCGGTCCCCCCGTACGCTTTCCTGCAAGTGAAATGGCCAAGTCATTAAAATAATTTCCGACACCTGTCTGGATAAGAAAAGCTCCAAAGAGTAAAAACAGGAAAATATACGTAGAGGAAACTTGCAACGGAGTTCCTAGAATACCTTCTAATGTAAAGAACATCGAATTCACCAGTTGCTCCGGGCTAAGACCGCGATGTGCCAGCATCCCCGGCATTTGCGGTCCGTATAACGCATAAATCATAAAGATAATTGCAATAATTGTAATCGGAAGACCAACAGCTCTTCTTGTTGCTTCAAGGACCAACAATATAGCAATACTTCCAATAATGAATTGCGTTTGATCAATCCCTCCTATTTGTTGTACTAATGTTTCATAATAAAGCGGCCAATATCCGCAAACAACAATTGCTAATAATGCTAGAATAATATCATACCAAGCTATTTTCACTTTATTTCCTTTTTTGCTGGCAGGGAATAAAAGAAAAATGAGGGTTAATGCAAATCCCAAGTGAACAGTTCGTTGAATATATGCTGTATATTGACCAAACGCACCTGTATATAGCTGGAATAAAGAAAAGGCAATCAGCGTAATAAAAACAACCTTCGCTGCAATTCCAGTTAAATGACGTGTATTTGATTCTGCATCATATTTTTGTAATAATTCATCCTGTTGTTCTTTTGTGAGCTCTGGCTTTGATTCACTCATGAATTTTCACCTCTTTCAAATACTGACTGAGCGTTAATTTTTCTATTTTTAATTTGAACCAAGCACCCGGCTGAAAATAATCATTAAACCAAACCCTATATTCCGCTTGGTTTCCCCAAACAAGCCGGTGTTCTGATACTGTCTTTCCATTCCGTATGTTCATCGATGGGAAAATGTTTTCTAAATTTTTTATATAATATTTTCCATCCTCATTAACAAATTCCTCGCCTTCTTGTGCATTCGAAGGCATCCCAATTCCAAATTCTTCATAAACAATCTCATTTTGTTTTATATCATGATTACGTGTTACCTCATATTTTTCGATAACATCAGTTAAATGGATCGAATGCTTAAAAATAATTTGAAAGTGATCCCCTGTATTCATTGGTAAAAAAGCTTCTATTTGATCTGTATTCTCTTTATAAAAAACTAAAGCAGTTTTATAAGGGATAAACATGAATGCGAGTGTGATAACTAAAAGTAATATACCTATCAAAAGAGTTATTCGTTTTTTTGCCATCTATGATTCACCTTATATTTCGATTAAAAAGGCCGGTGCAATTGCCTATAAATAGGACCTGCAACCGGCCTCCTGTTCTTTCACTTACTATCATTTATTTCGCTTCAATACCCTCTTCATCAAAATACTTTTTTGCACCTGGATGTAAATCAATACCTATTCCATCTAAAGCAGATTCCAATGTGATAAGTTCACCTTTATCATGTGAAATTTTATCCGTATTTTCATAAATCGCTTTTGTAATATCATAAACAGCATCCTCTGATAGGTTATCAGTCACTGCTAGCATCGCAAGCACCGCTACTGTATCTACATCCTCTTGAATACCATATGTTCCAGATGGTACCGTATCCTCTGCATAATATGGATATTTTTCTACAAGCGCTTCTGCTTTTTCTTTTTCAATTGGAACGATGCTCACATCTTCTGTTGCTGATAATCCTTCAACAGCCCCTGTTGGTGTACCAGCAGTAATGAAAGCGGCATCAATATTTCCATCTTGAATACCACCTGTTGATTCATCAAAATCTAGATTCTCTGCATCAATATCGTCCATTGTCATATCATAAATGTCTAAAATTTGCTCCGCATTGATATAAGTTCCGGAACCAGGCGCACCAACAGAAACAGTTTTTCCTTTAAGATCTTCCACTGCCTCAATTCCTGATTTATCTGTTGTCACAATCTGAATCGTTTCTGGGTATAACGAGCCTAATGCAAGCACATTATCAACAGAATTATCTTCAAAAGCATTGACTCCATCAATTGCATTTGCAACAACATCGGTTTGTACAAATGCAATTTCAGCTTCTTCTTCCTGTAAAGCGATTACATTATCAGCCGAAGCATTGGAAGAAACAGCATCTGTTTGTATTCCTGTTTCATCAGAAATGATTTTAGCCATTGCTCCTCCCAGCGGATAGTATGTACCACTCGTTCCGCCCGTTAACATACTCATAAATTCTGGTGTTTCTCCTTCACTTTCTTCCCCGTCGCCTGACGCATCGTCTGTGCTACCACAGGCAACTAAAAATAATGAAAATAAAAATAATAAAGCAACTGAAAGTAAGAAATGTTTCTTTGTCATCATACTTCCCCCTCATATAATATGTTTAGTCTTAAATATTTTCTTATTAATTATTTTCAATCTACCTAATAACACTTTGAGCGTAACTCCGTTACCCTTCACTGCTGGCGGATGCTTTCCGCGGGCATGGCTTG
>NZ_JFBD01000121.1 GCF_000709085.1 Virgibacillus alimentarius
TAACTGCTGTATTTACTGTATGGAACTCGTGCAGTATCGGACTTTGTAATGTTTAGCAAACTCGTCCATTCCAATTCAGCCTTGTATACAGTTTCTGTTCGTCAGTTCGGGAGTTTGCCTCCAGCTTCCTTCAGATTCCATTTCGCAATGGACACCCTTGCTTTCAGCTAACAGTTCCTACTGCCAAGCCTGTAGTGGACTTTCACCACCAAGTTATAGCCCATGCTGGGCGCACTAAAAAACCCCCAAAAGTTAGTTTTCTACGTTAACTTTCGGGGGGTACCGATCCACTCTTTTATGTTTCCTTATTCACTTTTTCTTCCAGTTCTGTCAACCGTGCTCTTAGCTCATCGATATCATCTTTTGTTGCTATTCCCATATCTTTGACGATTTTCTTTGTTTGTTCAAATTGCTTTGTATTCCATTCTTCACTTTTCTGTTCGCCTTTTTCTACAAAGTCATTTAATACTGACTTTGCTTGTTCTTGCGTTAACTCATTTTTTTCCACTAGCTCTTTTAATTTGCTGTCCAATTTCTCCTTCCCGCTAACTGCTGCACCAAGTCCTAATAAAAAACCTTTTTTTAACGTTTCATTCATTTTTTATAGCACCTACCTTCTCGATTGAATCATATAATAATGTTTGACTAAACTTGCGAATAATATTAGAAAAAAGATACCAATGGCAGAAATACTAATCGTCTCAAGTATCGCCAGCGCAAAGTGATTAGCATAGATGGCAAACCCCATGCTGATTAATAGCATGATAAAGCTAGTTATTTCGACTAACAAATAATAATGATGCTTAAGCTTTGCTTGTTGCTTTTCTCTGTCCCACTGCCTATCTTTTTCCCCACTCTCTAACCAATTTAGCATAGCTTTTGGAAAAGAGAAAGCGGGTTGAACTGTTTCTTTTGCAATTTGCTTATAAACGGATTCGGTTATACTCCTTCCCCCAACCCACTCTTTAATCTTTGGCTTTGCCCATTTTTTCAAGTCAGCTTCCGGATAAAGATTGACCAGAATTCCAAAAATAATGGAAATAGCTCTTCCTAAATAAAGATAATCTGCAGGCAGTTGAATTGGCTGATCTTTAATAATATGGCGAACATCTTTCATCAGCTGATCTATCACTTGCGTATCCATTCGCTTCATCGATCCATCTTCATACATTTCAACTGTATGCTCAAGTATTTTTCTCAATTTCCGCTTATTCGCATTCGGTAAGATAAAATTCATTTCCTCAAGTATTTCAATCACATTATCATAATCATCGGTGATTAAACTTTGAATAAGACGCTTAAAATAATGTGTATCCTGCTTCCTTATTTCTCCTACCATTCCAAAGTCTATAATGACGATTGTTCCATCCTGCTGCATTAATATGTTCCCTGCATGCGGATCTGCATGAAAATAGCCATTACTTAAAAATTGATCGATATAAAAATAAAATAAAGATTTCGCAGTCCGCTTCGAGCTGATTTGGTGTCTGTTTAAGAAATGAAGATCTGTAATTTTCGCACCATCTACCCATTCCATAACAAGTACTTTTTTTGTACATAACTTTTTATAATACCCTGGAATATAGATAGAAGATTTGTTATGGTAGCGTTCTTTAAAATAAGTTCCATAATGTAATTCCTGTTCAAAATCCAGTTCTTTCGCCATGACATAAATTAACTCTTGATAAAGCTCGCTTAAATCTGCCTTTTTACCGAATGATGTAAAAGTGGAAATGATCCAAAAAACAATCTTCAGTGCTTTAAAGTCCATGTGAAAAATATCTTGAACCCGGTACCGCTGTACTTTAATGGCGACATCTGATCCATCTTTTAATGTTGCCCGGTATACTTCTCCTATCGATGCTGAAGCTATCGATGACTTGCTTATTTCTTTCAGGTGGTGATCAAGGTTTGCGTTCCACTCCTTTTCCAGAATCGCTTTCGCATAATCAAAATGCATCGCAGGAACACGATCAACAAGTCCTGTTAATTCTTTAATAAATACATCTGGCATGATATCTGCTCTTGTACCTAGAAATTGACCTACCTTTATCAATACACCACCCAGTTTAATTGCATTTCTTCTATATTCTTTTGCCATTTTAATCAAAAGATTATTCCATTTTTGTTTGGTACGTTCATCCCAAATACGATTCCGTATATGAAAAGAATAAATTTGATAAATAAATTTAACTGTCATCCATACAATGATTGTAGTGCGATAAATAATATTGTATTTCAAAGCATTCCTCACCTTCAGCATCTTAATAAACTTTTCCCGCTACATCATTCACAATAAACACTAATTTATACGATAGTGTATGTAAAATAGCAAAAAAAATGAAAGCCTTAAAAAATCTAATTGATTTTATAATCAGCACATTGTATAATTATACATTATAAAGAATATTTATTCTTACGCACTTCAAGGGGGAGACAACGTTGGGGAAGAAATATAAAATAACAGATCATTTACGATTTATTATTCCTTCATTAATTGGCATCTTCTTTTTTATGGTACCAATTAAAATGGAGAATGGATATACAATACCAATTGGATTATTAGCAGATTGGATTCAAGGTGAGCTTGCTGATCAACTATCTGCTATTATGATGATCATTATTGTGCTTACAGCAACCATCACGATAATTGCTAAAATAATTGGCGAAGAAACAATGATGAAGACCCCGTTTTTCCATCAATTGTTTTACGTTAGTCCTTTTTGGGTGATTACAAGAGTCATTGCAGCTATTTTTGCGATCATGGCCTTTTTTCAATTAGGACCCGAAGCCATTCACGGAGAAGCCACAGGACAGGAACTTTTAGACGGGTTATTACATGTTTTATTTGCTGTGTTTTTATTTGCAGGTCTGATCTTACCATTGTTAATGAACTTTGGATTACTGGACTTTTTTGGAACATTAATGACGAAAGTGATGCGTCCCCTTTTTAAACTACCCGGACGGTCATCCATTGATACCTTAGCATCATGGATTGGCGATGGCACAATTGGTGTTTTGCTTACAAGCAGACAATATGAAGACGGTCTTTACACGAAGCGTGAGGCAGCCATTATCGGAACAACTTTCTCTGTTGTATCCATTACATTTACGCTAGCTGTTATTGGAGAAGTCGGCCTTGAGCACATGTTTGTTCCATTTTACTTAACCGTTCTTATTGCCGGATTTGTTGCTGCTCTTATTATGCCGCGTATTCCGCCATTATCCCGTAAACCAAATACGTATATAGATGACAAGT
This sequence comes from Virgibacillus alimentarius, assembly GCF_000709085.1. Classification (GTDB taxonomy): domain Bacteria; phylum Bacillota; class Bacilli; order Bacillales; family Amphibacillaceae; genus Virgibacillus_B; species Virgibacillus_B alimentarius. Next base: position 3,260 of record NZ_JFBD01000121.1, read on the forward strand.
CTACTGCAGTAAGTGAAGAAATTCCAGAAGGTTATAACGCACTTTCCTATGGTTATGAAAAAGCTATTGAACGAAGCAAAAGAGAAACAAGTGTTTATAAATTTTTCAAAGAAGGCGGACAAAATGTGCTGGACATGTGGATGGGTGTCGCTCCTATCGTTATGGCCTTCGGTTTAATTGCACTGATGATCGCTGAATATACACCATTCTTTCAATGGTTAGGCATACCATTTGTACCGTTGCTTGAATGGATGCAAATTCCAAATGCGCAGGAAGCGTCTGAAACTATTTTAATTGGGTTTGCTGACATGTTTCTGCCAGCCGTTATTGGCTCATCCATCGAAGCAGAAATAACCCGTTTTGTTGTTGCTGCATTATCCGTCACACAGCTTATTTATATGTCTGAAGTCGGCGGTGTTGTGCTAGGATCCAAAGTACCTGTTTCATTTAAGGATTTATTCATTATTTTTATCCTAAGAACGATTATTACACTACCTGTGATCGTTATTATCGCTCATATTATATTCTAAAATAAAAAAACGGAATGCCGATCGTCTTAGCACGACTAAGATCAGTCACGCATACCTTTATATCCCAATTTAAAAATAGCAGGAGTCGCAGTGACCCTGCTATTTTTTATCGAAATGGTCTGTTCTACAACTTCCATTAGGATTCTGATTGTGTTTTGTTCTTTTCATCATTTTTTGGCGATACCAAGTTTTTAATCATCGATGCCTTTCCCTCGATAAAAGGCTGCCAAACACTTAACATTGGTTTACTTGACAACAGAAGCACAATTGCTGCTGCTATCACAGAAAGTCCTAGCAAATCTAACATGTTATCTACCTTAAATAACTCAGCTTGACGGAAATACTGAATGAAAAATCCGTGCAATAGATAAACATATAATGTTCTCGTACCTAAAAAGGTTAACCAGCCATTCTTTTGAGGAACCCATGCCAGTATACTCATTGCCATGATTACTGATGTAGCATATACCAATAAACGTGCAAGTCCGCCATATTCCGGCATTCCTAAGTCACCATACGATTTAGAAGCAAGCAGCCATCCAGAGTTCAGATCAGGTGCAATATAAATAGCGGCTGCTACAATAACCAATACAACCAGGGAAGCTATTTTTACACTTTTACGCTTCAAGAACATCACATGATCTTTTGTCAGCCAGTAGCCGATTAAGAAAAATGGAAAGAAGACAAAAGTCCTGGACAAACTGAATGTATGCCCGATTTCTCCAAAATATCCGACGAGTAACCCTAGTAGCACAGCAAGCGTTACACCTAATGCCGCTGGTATTTTTTTAAACCAAGACAAAAGGATATGCCAACAAAACAGACTAAATAGAAACCATAAAGACCAGTGTGGATAAAACATTCCCACTTGCCAATTTTCTTTTCCGATAAAGAAGTAATAGCCTGTATAGAGGAGTTGGAAAATAATATAAGGAATCAGCAGCTTTTTAGCTAGATTTACGATATACTCCTTATTCCCGGATCCTTTTGCAAAAAAACCTGCCAAAAAAATAAATGCTGGCATATGAAATGTATATATCCACAAATATAGCGTATTTATTTCATGTGATGCGTCAATGAAGGGTTGAATCATATGGCCAAACACCACTAAAAAAATCAATATTAATTTCGCATTATCAAAATATGCATATCTCTTCATGTTCTTCATCCCTTTACAATCGTACTATATTCAATTATATTTCTTTTTTTTAGCGTTTTAAACCAAATCCATTTAAATTACTCCGATTTAACACATCTGTTATTGTCTTGTAAACAAAATGAGAAAATGAGTCTGATTTGTAACACAATTCAAATCGAATATGCATGTCCACTAGGAAGAATTGATGTCCAATAAAAAATGCCCCCTTCTCCTGGAGGCATTTATGTTAAGATGTAGCCTTTTTCTTTGAAGCAGTTGTTTTTCGCTTCGGCTGTTTTGGTTTTGGTTTATCTTTTTTAGCTTTATCCAACGAGGCTTGGAGTGCATCCATTAAATTAGCCACATTATCCGGCTCTTGTTTTCTTTCTTTCCCTGAAACGACTTGCTCTTTGTTTTTCCGCTCCTCAATTAACTTAAGCAAAGCAGTTCGATACGCATCGTTATATTTTTCTGGATCAAATGTCGTTGTCAATTGCTCAATCAGCATTTTAGCAGTATCAATTTCCTTTTTATTCACATTTGTTTTTTCCGGTACATTTGGAACATCCTGTGTATTTCGTACCTCATCCGGATAGTGGATCGTTTCTACAACTAACGTATTCTGGTAGATGCGGATGACGGCTAATTGTTCCTTGGACCGAATCATCATTTTAGCCACGCCTATTTTCCCAGTTTCCTCTAAAGCTGTACGCAATAAGCCATATGCTTTTCCTCCACCCTCGTTTGGGGATAAATAATAACTTTTCTCAAAATAGACCGGATCAATTTCATCCAATTTTACAAAATCCATAATTTCAACAGCTTTGTCTCCCTGCTCTTGCTTTAATGCCTTCAAATCTTCTTCATCTAACTTTACAAATTTATTTTTCGCGTATTCATAAGCTTTAACAATTTCATCATTTTCCACTTTCCGATCACATACAGGGCAAACTTTTTCATACTTAATCGGGGACTCGCATTCCTTATGTAGCTGCCTTAGTGAAATATCCTTATTTTCCGTTGCAGCGTGCATTTTAACCGGAATATTCACAAGCCCAAAACTAATCGTACCTTTCCACATCGTGTGCATAAAAACACCCCTCGTATAGTATATTTAAGCTTTTCTTTTCAGCCTATTAACTCTTACAAATTTACAAAAATCTCATTGTTGACAACTACGCTACCTTCACTACTGGCGGACGCTTTCCGCGGGCATGGCTTGGGCCTCCTCGGAAGAAACCCACTTCCTGCGGGGTCTCAAGACTCACGCTATTTCCGCAGGAGTCGCCGCCATCCGTTCCAGGTAACTCAGTTTGTGCATGAATAGTCTGCTGAGTGCTATGCCAAAAACTTGGACGCTGCG
>NZ_JFBD01000122.1 GCF_000709085.1 Virgibacillus alimentarius
TTTTTTTCCGATAGGTTCTACAACATTTAAAAAAATAGATGTTAGGATTATAGCTGCTTCAAATAAAAACCTTAAAAAGTTGGTTGATTTTGGGGAATTTAGAGAAGATCTATATTTTCGTTTAAATATTGTAGAAGTAGATGTTCCAGACTTAAAACATAGAAAAGAAGATATTATTTCACTATGTAAAGCTTTTCTTAAGGAATATAATCATTTATATGAAGAAAACAAACATTTTTCATTAGAAGTACTTGATGCTTTGTTTGAATACGAATGGCCTGGAAACATACGAGAGCTTCGAAATGTAATTGAGAATTTAGTCGTAACAACAGATGGAAATGAAATTAATTTATGTGATTTACCGTCAAGAATAAATGCAAATATTATTAAAACCAATTCTAATAAACCGAAAACTTTAAAAGAAAGATTAGAAATTGTTGAAAAGCAAATTATTAAAGAAACGTTAAGAAAACATAAGACTACAAGAAAAGTTGCAGAAGTGCTCGGAGTAAGCCAATCAACAGTTGTACAAAAAATGAAGAAATGGAACACGACTGATTAATAATATAATCAGTCGTGTTTTTTCTGATTGATAATATAATCGATTTTTTTATTTAGGTTATTTTTAGCTCCCAAATAACTGATAGTAACGAGTTTTTTGGGAATTTATTTTTGGCACGTAAATTGCATAGCTGAGAATAACAAAAAAGGAGGAAAATTGATATGAATTATTCTACATTTAAAATTGCCAATAAACTAATTACGGGAAAGGGGGCAATTTTAGCACTATCCAAAGAATTGGAAACTTTAAAGCTTGCAAATCCATTAATTATTACAGATGAAATTTTAATAGAGGTTGGTACGGTTAAGAAAGTAACTGAAACTTTAAACGAACTTAATTATGGTGTTTTCAATGGTGTTAAACCTGAGCCAGAATTTGAAGTTGTGGAAGCGTGTATGAAGCAGTTTGAACAAGGAAAGCATGATGGTTTAATTGCGATTGGGGGAGGAAGCGCAATCGATATTGCAAAAGCAGTTTCGGGATACAGTATAATGAAGCAACCATTAAAATCACTTGTTGGTACCGATATTGTAAATAAGAAAGGTCCAAGGATTATCGCTATTCCGACAACTGCCGGAACAGGTTCTGAAGTTACTAATATCTCAATATTATCAGACCAGGAAAACCAAATAAAAAAAGGTGTTGTCAGTGACTATATATTACCAGATGTTGCTATTGTAGCACCTGAGATGTCCGTAACTATGCCTCCGTCTGTAACAGCGGCAAGTGGTATAGATGCTTTAGTGCATGCGATTGAGGCATATATTTCTGTAAATGCCTTTCCTATTACTGATGGTTTAGCATTACAAGCGATTAGAATGATCAGTAAAAATTTACCAAAAGCTTATGCTAATCCGAATAATCTAGATGCTAGAGAACAAATGGCTACTGCGAGCCTGATCGCAGGAATGGCTTTTGGGAATGCAGGCGTAGGTGCGGTTCATGCGATGGCTTATCCGTTAGGTGGAAGATATCATATCGCACATGGTATAAGTAATGCATTATTGCTTCCATTTGTTATGAAGTGGAATAAAATAAGTAGTCTGGAAAAATTTAGGGATATTGCTATAGCTATGGGAGAAAACGTAGAGGGATTATCTGATTATGCAGCTGCGGATAAGGCAGTACATGCAATGGAAAATATATGTAATATGGTTAATATTCCATCTGGATTAAAACATTTTGATATACCTAAATCAGATATTGATGATTTAGCTAAGGATGCTTTTCAAGTTAAAAGATTATTAAAAAATAATCCTCGTAAATTTACAGAAGAGGAAATAAAGAAGATTTATCAATTAGCTTATTAAAAATCAAAGGGGTAAAAAAGATGTGGAGAGATAGAAAACATGGGGAAGAATCCCCATATATACCAATGGGGCCTTTTAAATTAAGACTTCCATTTGTACATTATAAGTTTGAATGGGCAGATTATACACAAGGGTTATTAATGTGTGCGGTAGATTTATCAGCCATACCGTTAATGATAGAGATACTAGGGATGCCTTTTGAAGTTGCTTTGGCAGTGGTTCTTCTAAATGGTATTTTATATTTAACACACCATTTGTTAGGGGACCCAGTAGTTCCGGGATGGATTACTCCGGCTATTCCATTAATTATGCTTTATGCTTCACAATTCCCTGAAGGAGTGGAAAGAGTCCATGCGCTTATATCTTTCCAGCTGACACTGGGTGTTTTGTCAATATTATTAGGGGTAACCGGTTTAGCTGGAAAGGTAGTTTCTCTAGTGCCTTCAGCAATTAAATCGGGTGTTATTCTCGGTGCGGGGTTAGCAGCAGTAATATCTATTTTTGAGGTTGGGGGAAGATTTGAATCCTTTCCGTGGACAATTACAATTGCAATGGCAGTAGCATTTTATTTTATTTATTCCAAACATTTTAATAGGATAAAGCGGAAGAATCCTTTCTTAGGGATAATAGGGAAATTAGGTATTCTTCCGGTTTTTGTTATAGCTATTATTATTGCCCCGATTGTAGGAGAGGCACCTTGGCCTAATATAGAATGGGGATTCAGTAAGCCAGATTTTATAACACTTTGGAACGAATACACGATATTTGGATTGGGCTTTCCTCCTTTTATGATGATCTTAACAGGTCTCCCTACTGTACTTGCTACCTATATTGTTTTATTTGGTGACATATTGCAAAGTAAAGCATTATTAGATGAAGCAGATGAGGCCAGACCAGATGAAAAAATTGATTATAATCCTAATCGTGCACATATGATTTTTGGTGGCAGAAATACAGTAATGAGTATTATAGGTCCAGATGTTACGATGGCAGGTCCATTATGGGCAGCAATGCAAGTAATTATTATTGAAAGATTTAAAGAAGGCAAGAAGGCAATGCATTCTATATTTAGCGGATCCGGCTCTTTCAGATGGGGGACGAATACAGGTTTATTGTTATTACCAATTGTTAGTTTAGTAGAACCAATTCTCGGAATAGCTCTTGCATCTACTTTATTAATTCAAGGGTTTGTAAGCGTGAGAATCGGTGTGCTTGAGTCAAAAAGTTATAGAGATTTAGGTATCGCGGGAATAATAGGGGCTATTCTAGCAACCAAAGGTGCAACATGGGCTTTTGCAGCAGGAATAATTTTATGCCTAGTGATTTATGGTAAAGATTTCTTTAAGGGAGAGGATGAAGAAATCTTTTTGAAGGATTAAATGAAAAAGGGTCAATCCGCTCTCAGCTTTGCGGATATAAATATACTACTTTACCCAAAATAAAACTGCCTTTGTCTTGTAACTATTTAGAACAAAGGCAGTTTCGTTTTTTTTCTTACTTCTAGAAAAATTCAGTGATACCCAAACTTATTTTTATGCCATTTCTCTACTTCTTTGTCCCGCCATGGAGATGAATGCGGTTGCGAGAGCTAACACGACCATAACCGTTCCAGTAGTTGCATTATGCTCTACGGAAGTTCGTTCAATGATGATGCTTCCGATATAAGAACCAAATGCAATACCTAAGTGAAGTGCTGAGTTATTTAAGCTTTGCTGGATATCCGCTGTTTCAGGTGACACCTCAATCAGATAACTTTGCATAGCAGGTGTAATGGCCCAGTTGGACATACCCCATAGTACCAGAATCACCAAAAATATTGGAAGCGCAAATGTAACATGTGGAAGTGTGAAAAGGGCTAAACCGAAAATAGCAATCACGGATAAAACAATTTTCTTTGATCCGAATCGATCCGATAATGTTCCGCCGATTCCCCCTCCAGTTACTGCTGCAACGCCAAAAATTAAATAAATGATACTAATCCAGCTGCCATCTAGTCCCATAGTTGATTTTAAAAATGGCGTTAAGTATCCGTAAAGCGTCATATGTCCTGCCAAAAATAAAAAAGTAGTAAACTGGGCAAAAAATACTTTTCGGTTTTTAAGGGTGGCCATCTGCTCTCCAAGTGAAACCGTTGGCCTTGGATTAACTTTGCCCATGAAAAAATAGATACCTGTGAACGAAAGCGCCGTTAAAATGGCAATGAAAGCAAAAGGTGCACGCCATCCAAATGCATTCCCGAGCATAAGTCCAATCGGAACACCTAGTACAAGTGAGCCACTTACACCCATTACTACAATTCCGATCGCTCTGCCACGGTATGCTGGTTCTACAATATTTGAAGCAAGCGTAATGCACAATACAACAAGCAATGAGCCGCTCATAGCTAAAAAGATACGTGATGCGAATAATACATAATATGTTGGGCTGAATACCGCTAGTAAATTACCAAAAAAGAAAACAATCAGCGTGATCAGCATTAACTTTTTTCTCTCGACTTGAGAGGTTACGTACAATAAAATAGGTGCAGCGATGGCAAAAGTAAGGGAAAATATAGTAATCAGAAGACCCACTTTTCCAAGGCTGACGTCTAAATCTTCGGCAATTAATTCCAATATACCTCCGATAATTAATTCAACCATCCCAACAACAAACGAAACAATGGTTAATAAATAAACACGTTTATCCATACGAATTTCCCTTCTATCTAAAAAAACTAAGTGCATCATTTCATCATAATATGAAATGGAAGTCTTTGCAAGAAAAATTCGGGTCATACTACGCTCCATTCTCACATTCCAAATGCCGGAAGATTTGAAGAATAAAACTTGCAAATTGCTTTTAAATTATTATCAAGTAAACTGGAATGAGGATATAGAAGAAATCATCTTATAACTTTACATAACTAGGGTTTATCATGTATACAGATGATAGGGAGATGGAGTCATGGAAGAAGTGATCATTGGCCTAGATATAGGTGGAACATCGATAAAAATTGGTTTTTTACAACGAGATGGCAATATTATTCATAAATGGGAAATTCCTACGAACAAAAGTAATAATGGTATCTATATAGTGGATGAAATTTGGCAATCCATTACGGAGCAGTTAGCTTCCCTGGAAATGGATAAGAAGGAAATTGTAAAGATCGGTACCGGTGCTCCTGGATTTATTGAGAAGGAAACGGGTATGGTCTATGAAACGACAAATATGGGCTGGAAAAACTTTGAACTTGCGAAACGACTAAAGGAGCTAGCCAATGTGCCTGTTTATGTAGAAAATGATGCAAATATGGCCGCTTTAGGAGAGAACTGGAAAGGAAGCGGTAATCAGGCGAAGGATCTTATATTTGTTACACTTGGAACAGGAGTTGGAAGCGGAATTATTGCAAACGGAAAGATTCTTAACGGCAGAAACGGTACAGCGGGAGAGATTGGCCATTTGACAGTAGAGCCTGGTGGTTATCTATGCAACTGCGGGCGCAAGGGCTGTCTGGAAACTATTGCATCTGCGACAGGGGTCGTACGCCAGGCGATGGATAAAATGGAAGAACATCCTAAAAGTAGTTTAGCAGCTTATTATAAAGAGAACGGAATAATAACGTCTAAAGAAATTTTCAAATTTGCTAGTCAAGGTGACACAATATGTGGAGAAATTGTTACCCGGACAACAGATATGCTTGGAGTAGCTCTCGCTGACGTATCTGTGATCATTAATCCGTCAAAAATTATTATAGGCGGTGGCATGTCAAAAGCGGGGGATGCATTGCTTGAACCTGTAGCACACGCATTTCACAAACACGCTTTAGGCAGAATCAGCGAAGTATGCGAAATAACAATTGCAACACTCGGAAACGACGCAGGCATCATCGGCGCCTGCACATTGTAAGAGGGGGGCCAGAGAGGGGCCTAGGTGCCTGAGGTGCCTAGGTGCCTGTCACTTGTCGGTTTTTGTCGAATGATAATTCTCTTCATGAAAAAATAAGGAGGCACATGATCGTGATGAAAACTACATGTGCCTCCTTATTTTTTCGGGTGGATATTCAACTATTCGACAAAAAACAACAATATTCGGGAAGTGACAGGCACCCCTACTTTACTTTATGAAACTTTCATCTACGAAGTTCGTGAAGTCTGGTTGTTCTTTCAGGAATTGGAGGTCGTAGGAAGAGTCTCCGAAGGCTTGAATGGTTTCCTGATCGATATCATAATCGAAATGGGTGCGTTTGAACGCATTTTTCATGACGTCACGATCAAGTTTTTGACCGGTCACTTCATCGATGCCGTTTATGGTTAAATCGATTGCTTCTTGTTGGTCATCATTGATCATTTCGATTGATTCTTTATGTGCATTTGCCAGTTTTTGAACAAGTTTGGGATGATTTTCAGTCATGTTGTCGGACGTAACAAACACAGCTGCAGGCAGTTTGTCACCGAAAGAGATTTCGTCGGATTCAATTAATACGTTGGCATCTTGCTCTGCTTCTAAGACAGATGCCCATGGTTCGGGAGCTGTTGCTACATCCACAGAGCCGCTTTCAAACATGGATGTATATTGTGCAGGCTTGCCTGTGACATGTTTCAGGGATCCGCCAATCCGATCAGAGGTAACACCTTTTTCTTTCATATACGTTTCAAACTGTACGTCATGGGTACATCCAACTCTTGGTGAAATAAATGTCACGTCATGAATATCTTCAACAGCTTCAACTCCGCTATCTTTACGGGAGACAATAACTGTTCCCCCAGTAGAAGCACCTGCAATCGCTTTTACTTCAAACCCGGAAATATAATGATTCATCGCAGGGCCTGGACCGACTAGACCAGCATGGATTTCATCCGTCGCTAAAGCAGTCATAAACGAGGAGCCGTCAGAAAATGTTTTGTATTCCACTTTAACATCGTCTCCTAATTGTTTTTCATATAACTGTTTTTCCTTAGCTACCATTGCGGGCGCATGATTCAAATTAGGAAAATAACCGATCACGACCTTTTCTCCATCACCAGATGCTTCGGAGTCACTCCCGCATCCAGGGAGTATCAAACCCATCCCGATGAATAAAACTACAACTAATTTTTTCACAGTTTAACCCCTTTCTATATAAAAAATCTGTTTTTTTAAGGATTGCGCTCGTCAAGCCCCCATCGCTTTAAAACATTGTTTTCAATCCTCTGGAAAATAACTTGATCAACAATCGCGCCAATTGTTCCGATGATAATGATAATTCCAATTACTAGACTCATATTATTAAAATCTGAAGCATAGGCCAGTGTATAGCCAAGTCCTGGTCCAGAACTTAACAATTCTGCAGCCATTAATGCTCTCCAACTAAATGCCCAGGAAAGCTTGACACCAGTAACAGCATGTGGGATTGCTGCTGGAACAACTACTTTCAAAAATAAATCAAGTCCTTTTGATCCCATTGTACGAGCAGCATTTAAATAGAGAGGAGGGACATTTTTAATCCCAATTCGCATATTCATCGTCATTACAAAGGTTCCGCCTATGATTACGACGAAAATAATAGATGCCTCACCAAAGCCAAACCAGATGATAGCCAGGGGAACCCAAACAATGCTGGGTACACTTTGCAGTGCTAGAATCATAGATCCTAGCGTTTCATCAAGTGCTTTTACTTTTGCAAGCATTACACCAAGCAATGTTCCAATAATTAAGGAGAAAGCAAATCCAATGAGTAAGTGGCGGAAGCTTGCAACGATATCCCAAATCAGTGTCATATCCTTGAAGCCAGCGTATATTTCATTTGCAACTGAAAGTGGACTTGGAATCATAGACTCCGGCCAAATTCCAAGTAATACGATACCTTGCCAAAGCAAAACAAGGGTTGTAAAAAAGACTATTCGTTTACCTGCTACCGCCATATCGCAACTCCTCTTTCATTACCTTTTGAATTTCACCCTTTAAAATGGTGAGTAATTCTTCTTCCAAATCGGCCATATCTTTTTGCAAACGGGGACGAGGCAGATCAACCTTGATATCTGAAATGATCGTTCCCGGTCTTGCTCCCATAATAATGATGCGATCTGCTAGTTTAATCGATTCTCTAATGCTATGTGTTACAAAAATAATCGTTTTTTTCGCAGAAAGCCATATTTTCTCCAGCTCATCTTGTAATACCGTTCTCGTTTGCTCATCTAGTGCTCCGAACGGTTCATCCATTAATAATAATTTCGCATCCATTGCTAATGCCCTTGCTATGGAAACACGCTGTTGCATGCCGCCAGATAGTTCATGAGGATAATGATTAGCAAAGTTACTAAGATGAACCATTTGTAAATAGTCAGCTGCAACATCCTGCTGATCCTTTTTGTTTAATGATTTGCGTAGAGGAAATCTTATATTCTCTGAAACTGTCAGCCATGGAAATAAAGCTGCCTCCTGGAAAACCATACTTTTATCTGGACCAGGTCCTTTGACTTCGGCATTTTCCAGAAAAATAGATCCACTTGAAGGTTGAGCGAGTCCCGCGATAATGGATAAAAGGGTAGATTTGCCACAGCCAGAAGGTCCTAATAACGAAACAAATTCTCCTTCGTTAATATCTAGATCAATATCTTGAAACACGGTTAAGGCTTGATCTTTTTCATTATGGAAGGTTTTAGAAACATTATTGATCTTTAAATACAAGCACATCACCTCCAAAAATATAAAAACTCATTATTCCCATTAATTTTATATGAATTGGATGTATTGTACCATGTCTTTAGAACAATTCCAATAGGCAATCGCCCAAATGTCCGGGTGCCTGTCACTTTCCAAATTTTGTCGGACCGAAATACTAGCGTTTATTGTCAATGGACCTCTTTTTCCTGTATTAACCATCAAACCGGTTTTTTTATGCTATAATATTTTTGGATATAAAATCCAAAATGAATCTTTTGGCCTACATAATATATAGAGGTGGTGACTTAATGAAGTGTATCAAATGTGGATTTGAACAGATGGAAGGGAAATTTTGCGGACAATGTGGTACTTCGCTATCAAAGGAAATTCACGGTACAAATTTGAGTGAAAAGGAAGGGGAGCTAAAAAAAGAAGAACAGGCTGCAACTGTAGATAATACTAGCACACAGAATTTTCAGGAAGAGACAAAGGGGGCTTCGCATCAGCAAGCTTTAAACCATACAGTGACAGAGAAAACAAAAATGTATGGGTCCTACTTCGTAAATTATTTAAAACAACCTTCAATTGCTTTTTCCACTAGGGGGGAAGCATTCACACATGGCTTAATTAGTATGGCAATTGTTGCGTTCTTGATGGCATTGTCATTTTATTTGCTCGTGCGCAATTTCGCTCGTGCAGCGTTTGAGGGGTATGGAGACTTATTTACTGATGCATATTATAGTGGACCTTCTTTATTTTCGGTATTCGTCTATGCATTTATTTTTATGATCATTAGCATGGGAATCGTTGTCATTCTTTTATACATCATTAATCATCTCTTTGGTACAGCCTATCAATTGAAGGAAATGATAGGGATCTATGGTACACATCTTGTTCCAATAATTGTGCTGACAGGTGTCACTTTTTTACTTATTTTACTTAAATCGAATACCATAGGTGGTTATTTATTGCTTTTTACGCTAGGACTTGTATTAACGTCATTTCCTTTGTACTTAATAAGCAGTTTACTGACACGTCAATCGAAAAATCTTGAGCCATTGTATGCTTATTTGATCTATATCATATCTGTAGCAATTGTATTTGGTATTTTTGTTTTTGTAATGATGGATTCAGCTTTTGGTAGAATGCTAGATCAAATCGGTTATTATTGAAGTTAGATTGGGGGAGTACGGATGGATCAGTTTTGTCAGGAATGTGGAAAGAAGTTGCGTTCTGGTGATAACGTATGTATCTATTGTGGAACGCCCATTCAAAAGAAAAATGCGGATCAACAAAATCAAACTGGAAAAAGAAAGGCAGAAAAACAGCGCAAGCCGATACCTAAGAAAAAGAAAATAATATATATTTCTTTATCAGCTATTATTGGATTGTTAATCGCTTTCAGTGTATGGGCGCAATCCTATCAATCTCCAGAATCGGTGGAAAAACGATTTGCAAAGGCGATTTCGGAAAAAGACGTTCATACAATGCAAAAGCTCTTGGTACATGAAAATGGATCAGATGTGACAAAAGAGGAAGCTAAGGCACTTATGAAACTCGTAGAAGAGGAAGGAAAGTCGGATGTGGAGGGCTTATTTACGGTTGCACCACACGGAAAGTTTCTCGTTTTATTCACTGCACACAAAGTAGAGGCGATTGACCAGTTTGCCAAGTATTCAGAGCCTGTTGAAGGTTTATTATTTACATTTAATGGGAAGGAAATTCCTGAATATGAGCGAAATAAAGAGGTTGTTTTGTACGGGCCACTTATTCCCGGTATATATGACGTAGAAGCGGTGTTTAAAGGGGAATATGGTAAGACGAAAAAAGAAGGTTTGCTGACACTTTCGGAATATAGTGGTGATGAAACGAATCTTGATATGGACGTCAATGTGTCAAAAGTTGTTTTTCACATCGACAATTATGATGAAATTGATCATGCTAAATCGTCTATCCAACTTGGAGATGAGAAGATCCCGATTGATAAAGAAGGAAATACGAAAGAAATAGGTCCATTTATACTTGATGGATCACAAAAAGTACAAACTGTAGTTTCTATGCCTTGGGGAGAGGTTGTATCAGAACCAATTGATATCAATGAAAATGAAATGACAATGCACGCTGATGTACTTTCCAAAAAGCAATTTGTTAAAATGCAGGAAACCTTGAAAAACTTTGGAGAACATTATGTTGAATCGATTGCTAATCAAAGTACAAAGCCGCTGAAGTCAGTGACAGAAGATGTAAAGGAATTTGTCAGTGATGAAATAATGGAGGGCTTGTATTACTCTGGAGAGTTTAAACAAGTAGAAATTGATCGGAATTCAGTACAAGTTGATAACAGTTCTAAACAACCTAAGATTGAATTACTTACGCAGTATGTATTCAATGAAACGTATCATGAAATAGATGAAGAACCAGATTTATATGAAGAAGTATCTACGCTCCAGATGCAGCTTTCCTATGATCAAGAAAAAAAGAAATGGACCATACTTTCTGTTGAACCTGCAGATATCTGGGGAGGCTTTACAGTAACCGATACAGCAGAGGGTTCCAAAAAAATGCATGGACCAAGTAAGGAAGCAATGAAAGAAGCGAAAAATAAAAGCATGAAAGAAGATATATCTTTGTTTATGGATGAATATGCTCAAGCAAGTGTAGATGCGATTAATTATAGAGATTTCGATTTTGTCAAGGATTATATCTCCGCGGATGGTCCTAGATGGAAAGAGGCAAAGGAATATATTGATTATCTTGATTCCAAAGGTATTACAGAGGACTGGCTCGGAACGGAACTGGAAACGGTGAAAGAACTAGATTCCGGACAAATCGAAGTAACCGTAATAGAATCTTTCACAATTGACAAACCAGATTCATCAACAGACAAAACATATAGAACAAAAGTTACCTTGAAAGAAGTAGACGGAGAATACAAAGTACATGAACTTATCGAAACCAATGAGATATAATGGTGCCTGTCACTTCCCGAATTTTGTCGAATGATATTTGCCGGAAGAGATGTACATAAAACGTACACTCTTTCCGGCTTTTTTTAAAAATGTTTTGTATATTTTTTATATCATTGGCAAAAAGTAAATTTTCATCTCCGCTTCCAGATGCTATTTTTAATTCGTACAAGAGAATATTACATTTTATCGTTGAATATAGGATGAAAATCCAATTTTTCCTATTCGACTGGGAGAAGTAAATAGCCTATACTATTTTTGAATAAAGATAATAGCTGGAAAGGAGGAAGAATAGGATTGGCAAGAAAAAGACGCGTTTGGATTCCGGATTTCTTTTACCATATTGTGAGTCGTGGTAACAGGCGCGACGCTTTATTTCATGATGATAGTGATTTTAAAATCTTCCTTCATATACTTCGACAGATCCACAAAAAGAACCCATTCGAAATTGCCTCTTATTGTTTGATGACCAATCATTACCATCTTCTGATGCGCTCCCAAAAGCAGCCTATTTCTAAAGTTATGGCTTTGCTTAATAAACGTTATGCGGATTATTACAATACGAAAAATAAAGTAACTGGGCATGTTTTTGAGAAACGTTTTTACGATAAAATTATTAATACGAATCTAGATATGTTAGAAGTTAGTGCATATATACATTTAAATCCACTCGAAGCTGGAATGGTAAAACGTCCTGAACTATATCAATGGAGCAGCTATCGTTATTATGTTCACGTTTCAAGCCACCCACATCTAAACATGGCTGCGGTGTTTGATTGTTTATCGGGTAGTAAACTGGAAAAAAGAGAGGCATATCAAAGATTTGTGAAAGAAAAAAAGAAGAAAAGTGAAATGACAATTTCCTAAGTAGAAAATCCCAAGTATAGGGCATGATGGCTCAGTATTTGGGATTTTTTGTATGTGTTGTAATGTTACATAAATCTGAATGCAAAACTTTTTATTATAACATGTATAAATTCGTTTGTGATTAAAACACACAAATCCTGTGTTAAAAAATATGGGAATATATGTTCGTATATCATCATGGGGGTTGGTTGAAAAATTTTTATTATAACATGTATAAATTCGTTTGTGGTGAAAACACACAAATCCTGTGTTTAAAATTATAGGGAATATATGTTCGTGCATCATCATGGGGTTGATGCAAAACTCTTTATTATAACATATATAAATTCGTTTGTGGTGAAAACACACAAACCCTGTGTTTAAAATTATAGGGAATATATGTTCGTATATCATCATGGGG
>NZ_JFBD01000123.1 GCF_000709085.1 Virgibacillus alimentarius
TCATTGATATCACACCTTATGAACAATTTTTCCATCAGTCGCAAGACGACTATTCAAAGAATTGGAGGGCAAGGCATAAAGTGAATGAATAAAAATGAGGCTGGGACAAAACTCAGCTAAATAACAAAAAAGGAATGCAGTCGATACTGGGTTCCTTTTTTGCTCTAGATTTAAAATAATTGATTATTCTGCGAATAATTAGTAAACAAAAAGAGCACCTTCTGGTAAAATAAAAGTGACGAAACAATTACTACCGGAGGTGCTCTTATGTTTAAACATTATACTATGAATCAGGTAATTTTGCCATTAGATTTTGAAATGAAATTAGACAAAAACGATATTGCCTTTGCTGTAAATGATTTGATTGAAAGTATACCAGAAAAGTCCTTTGAGGAGTTCGTGCGTAATACAGGATGTCCTGCTTACCATCCACGCATGATGATGAAAATTATCTTGTGTGCCTATACGCAGTCTGTATTTTCCGGACGGAAAATTGAAGCATTATTAAAAGATAGTGTTCGTATGATGTGGCTTGCACAAGGATATGAACCAACTTACCGTACAATCAATCGATTTCGCACAAATCCTTTGGTTGAGGAATTATTACGTCAATGTTTTGTGCAATTCCGTTCTAAACTGGTTCAAGACAAGGAAATCGATGCGGAAGCCATTTTTATTGACGGTACAAAAATAGAAGCTAATGCGAATAAATTTACATTTGTTTGGCGTAAATCTGTTGAAAGATATAGTTCGAACCTGATTGAAAAGTCTAACACCATGTACGATGAGTTGTTGGAGAAAGAAATTATTCCAGTGATTGAGCGTGAAAATGAAGAAGAACTTTCGGTGAAGGAAATAGAAACCATCGTCGAAAAACTAGATGATACTATCGATACATATACGAAAAAGATTGACGATTCTGATGTGGTAAGCGAACGGAAACAGTTGCGCTCGGAGCGCAAAGAACCGAAGAAATATCGAAAACATTATGGAGATTTTCTTGTTCGGAAACAAAAGTATCAGCGAGATATGGAGATATTTAAAGATAGAAATAGTTATTCGAAAACAGATCATGACGCCACATTCATGCGTATGAAAGACGATTATATGAGAAATGGCCAATTAAAAGCTGGATACAACTTACAAATTGCGACAGAAGGACAATATGCGTTAGCGTACGATATCTTTCCTAATCCGACAGATACACGCACCTTTATTCCATTTTTAAATACGATTGAAAAAGATTATTTTGAATTACCCAAATACATCGTTGCCGATGCAGGTTATGGTAGTGAACAAAACTATGATGATGTATTAAATAATAGGAATTGCACACCACT
>NZ_JFBD01000124.1 GCF_000709085.1 Virgibacillus alimentarius
ACAAAGCTTGTATACTTCTAAAATGCATCAGATAAATAGGCAGAAAATCAATGCCTCAATATACGAAAGGAGGAGAGTGGATATGAAAACAGCATTTATTTGGACGATTTTTGCAGGAGTTGTTTCAACCGTAACATATAAGTGGTTACACATTCAGGCAAAGGAACGATGGCGATACACTCCATGGATTTAATACGTTGATCATACATCAATCATAATGGGGGGATATTGTTATTTTAGCAGATGGAATAATGCCCTGCGTATGACGTGCTATCAGATATATTTTTCTTCATGAAGCAATTACAAGCTATTTCATCGTTCAGCAAAAGGGAGCCATTCTTGAAAGGGGGAAGTGAGGATTGAATCAATACTTCTGGAACAAGAATGAATGTTCAGATTTGAAATAACGAGGCTCATGATAAAGAGCCCCGTTATTTATCAATTAAGCGAGTTAATATGTTAATGTTGTTCCAGGCCCTACCGGTATACCAAGTAAATACCAAATAGCGAAAAATATTGTCCAACAGATTAAAGTGACAATGGCGTATGGCAACATCAGTGATACCACTGTCCCGACGCCATTTTGTTTACCATATTTTTGTGCAAAGGCAACGATTAATGGGAAGAACGGCATTAATGGTGAGATAATATTTGTTGCAGAGTCTCCAATACGATATGCCACCTGCGTTATTTCTGGAGAAATTCCCAGTTGCATGAACATCGGAATGAAAACAGGAGCCATAATTGCCCATTTAGCCGAGTCTGCAGCTATAAAAATATTAATCATAGCTGTTATGAATATAAGTGCAATGACTAATGGAACTCCCGTCACATGGAACGACTGTAGGAGTTCTGCTCCTTTTACTGCTAGGATGGTACCTAAATTAGTGTAATTGAAAAATGCAACAAACTGAGCAGCAAAGAAAATCAATACAATAAACCCTGCCATTGATTCTAGAGAATAAGTCATTAAATTGGCAATGTCTTTGTCATTTTTGATCGTTTTTGTAATAATTCCGTAAACGATCCCTGGAATTAAGAAAATAAGCATCATAATAAAAATAATTCCGGTCATAAAAGGCGAACTCATAATGCTTCCCTCATCTCCCCGTAATACACCATTTTCGGGAATGACGAATAGTCCAATGACAATGACAGTGAAAAGTATGGAAAGGTTTGCCCAAAACAACCCTTTTTTCTCAATATCTGATATTCTTTCTATCTGTTCTATCGCATTTTCTTGTTCATATTTTCCTAATTTTGGCTCAATGACTTTATCTGTAATAAATGTTCCAATGATAACAATCAAAAAAGTTGATACAAACATAAAAAACCAATTATCGGTTGGATTGACAGTATAATTGACATCTAAAATCCGGGCTGCTTCTGTTGAAATCCCACCAAGTAATGGATCATTTGTCCCTAAAACTAAATTAGCAGAATAGCCACCTGAAACGCCTGCAAACGCGGCTGATAATCCAGCTAGTGGATGTCGTTTAAAGCCTAAAAATAGAATCGCTCCAAGTGGGACGAGAACAACATATCCTACAGAGGCAGCGACATTAGAGAGCACTCCCATGAGCACAACTAATGGTGTTACCAGTTTTCTCGGTGCTTTGGTAACGGTGTTTGTCATTAAGGCACTAATATATCCACTTTTTTCAGCAACACCAACTCCTATCATTGCTACTAGCACAGGCCCAAGCGCAACAAAAGAGGTGAAATTCGTCACTATATTAGAAAATATATAAGCAATCCCTTCAGGTACAAGTAAGCTAACCGCATTTACTGTTAGCATTTCTGTTTCCATCGTTTCCTTGTTAATTCCTTCAAATGTCACACTCGTTCCCATAAGATACAAAATATGAGATAAAATCATAACAATAAAAATAAAGATAACAAAAATAGTAACAGGATGTGGTAATTTATTTCCCTTTTCCTCGATAAGTCGTAACCATTTTATGGAACGTGCGTCTTTATCTTGTTGCATTGTTTCTCCTCCCTTAGCCTAATACCAAGTATATCGATAAGAAATATAAACTTCAATAACCAATATGGATATGCAAAAATTTAGCGACCTTGTTTCATTTCCTAGAGGAATCCATCCCATTTGATGAAAGCGTAACCCGCATTATTTGAATGGATGATCTTTATTCACCTATAATAGAGTTAAAAAGGAAGAAAAGCGTTGATGACATGGGAAGTTCTTAATATCATAGGCACGCTTGCTTTTGCCATTAGTGGTGCCATTATTGCGATAAAAGAAGATTATGACATATTAGGCATCCAAGTGCTGGGGTTCACGACAGCATTTGGTGGCGGTACGATCCGTAATTTATTAATAGGTATACCGATTGAAACCATCTGGACACAGGGTAATTTATTCATTGCCGTTTTCTTGATAAATAGTATTGTATTTATACTACCGACGCAGTGGCTACAATATTGGGATAAATGGGGGATTCTTTTTGATGCGATGGGACTGGCATCATTTGCGATCCAAGGAGCTATTAGTGCTGTTCAAGTCGGTGCACCATTAAGTGCGGTGCTCGTTGCGGCAACCTTGACGGGATCGGGTGGTGGCATGATCCGGGATGTTTTTGCAGGAAGAAAACCGATGATTTTTCGTGAAGAGATTTATGCCCTCTGGGCGACAATGGGCGGATTCGTGATTGGTTTAGGTGTCATCCAAGGACCTTGGACGACAGCTGCTCTTTTTATTGCGATTGTTACCTTGAGGATGTTATCCGTGCATTTCAAATGGAGATTACCACGACACTCCATAACATGAGGAAGATGGACGGAAAAAACGGGAAAAGCGTTGACAAAAAAGTCCGTTTGAAAAGGAAATCAACAAAAATAAAGTGGTTCTCGCGTAAGATCACGTCCCTGTTTAATCTAAAACAGACAAATGATCAAAAGTGAGCTGAATGAAAAAACCACAGAAATGCCTTCAAGGTGCTTTTCTGTGGTTGAAGAAGGTAAACGCTATACACGGCATTTACGATCATCTCATGAAAACAATTCCATGATCCGCCGGTACGACTGTTTCTTTTCTTCAAAGTCATACATATTTGTCAGAATCAGCCAATCGTTACATTGATAACGCTCAGATAGGAGAAGCAGTTCATTTTTTACTTTTTCCGGCCCGCCGATAATCATCCGCTTCCGGTTTTTTCGCATTTGCTCCTTCTCTCTATCATGAAAGTCCTTTGCTTTTGCTTCCTCGATACTTGGCACGCGGCTGTCGAGGCCTTTTTCCACATGTAGCAGCCAAACATCCTGGCTAATCGCAAGCTCCTGTGCATGTTCATCTGTTTCCCCGCAGATAACAAAAATAGCAGAACGCTTAGGTATTGACCCCC
>NZ_JFBD01000125.1 GCF_000709085.1 Virgibacillus alimentarius
ACAAGGCAGAGAACTCGAGCAACAAGGCAGGGAACTCGCGCAACAAGGCAAGGAACTCGCGCGACAAGGCAAGGAACTCGCGCAACAAGGCAGGAAACTCGAGCAACAAGACAAGCAACTCGAGCAACAACTCAATAAACTCGCGCAATAAAGCAAGCGATTCGAACAGTACAAATCTCCCCTTAAAAGAAAATATCGAAATTTTTTGGTAAGCCTTGCTAGGATTCGTGTTTGAGGTGAATTTTGTCGAAATATAGCGGGAAGTCACCTTGACAGTCGTAAGGGATTTTATTATCGTACTTAATGTGAACGAGTTCTTTTTATGAACATGTTCACAAAACGAATCGTAAAACTATTTATTCCGCATTCATGGTAGAAAGCGGCATTCGTTTAGTTAGTAGGTTGAGTGGAGGTCGAGTGGTCAACGATCAACGATTCTTCAAATTTGGATGATCGAATTTTCGCATTATCTAAAAATTCCATTGGGATAAATAGCGCGGTGTATAAAACAGCAGGGAGTGATTTCGTTTCATTTGATAAGTCAACAGTAAGCAAGAATTAAAAGTGCTAGATCACACTTACATTCAATTCGATAATAAGGAGGAAATCACTTGATCGAATTAAAAAATATCGACAAAGTGTATGAAGATGGTTTTCAAGCATTAAAAAATATAAATATAGCTTTTGAAGATGGGAAAATAAATGTATTGATCGGTCCAAGTGGCTGCGGGAAAACAACGACGATGAAACTGATCAATCGTTTAGTTGATTATACAGATGGACAAATTTTATTTGATGGTGAAAATATCAAACAAATGAACCCTATCGAACTTCGCCGTAAGATCGGGTTTGTTATTCAAAACATTGGTTTATTTCCACATATGACCATTTACAATAATGTCGCCACCGTTCCTAAGCTACTAAGATGGGATAGACAAAAAATACGTGCGCGTGTGAAGGAATTATTGCATATGGTGAACCTCGACCCAAAAACTTATATGAATCGCTATCCTTCTGAACTGAGTGGCGGTCAAAAACAACGAATTGGCGTTATCCGCGCTTTAGCAGCCGAACCCTCTACCATTTTAATGGACGAGCCTTTTAGTGCGCTTGATCCAATCAGCAGAGAACAATTGCAAGATGAACTGATTCGTCTGCAGAGGGAAATTAATAAAACGATTATTTTTGTGACACATGATATGGACGAAGCGTTGAAGATAGCTGACCAAATTATTTTAATGAAAGATGGTCATATTGTTCAAAAAGGAACACCTCAAGAGATATTAGAAAATCCAGCAAATGATTTTGTTAAAGAATTTATCGGAGAAAAACGACTAGGAAGGAGAGAGCTTCCAGCGCTTGCTGAACTAATCAGAACACCATTTATTTCCACACTGGATGATTCATCAACGGAACATGCCATTGAGCAAATGCTAAAACATCAAGTAGCTACGATTCCGGTAATGGAGAAAAATGGAAAGTATGTAGGAACCGTCAATTTATATGATGCATTATCCAATAAAGATAAACAGCTTACGGATTTACTCGATCCTTCCGTTATTCCGATTAATGAAATAGACAAAACAGAAGATGTACTACGTCATATGAAACAAGGAAAAGATACCATTCCAGTTCTATCCTCCGATCAAAACATGATAGGTTTACTAGATCAAACGAAGTTATTTCATGTACTCCATGAAATGACAGGCGGAGAGTGTGGTGTTAAATAGTGCATGTATTAACGGATTATTTCCAATTTTGGAGTGAAAAATATGCTTCGATTTTAGACTATATGACCGAGCATATGATCATTTCATTTACGGTGATTATCATCACGGTGTTCGTTACAGTACCACTAGGTATTTATATGACCAAATTAAAGAATGAAAAGATAAAAGGATTGATGTTTCATATTGCAAATATTTTTCAAACGATCCCGACGATTGCTTTATTAGCAATCATGATTCCGATTCTAGGTATTGGTTTTACCCCTGCAGTGGTGGCATTATTCTTATATTCCCTATTGCCATTATTACGAAATACTTATGCAGGGATGCAGTCCGTTGATCCAGAAATTATTGAAGCGGCGAAGGGCATGGGATTTGGTACATTTGAACGTTTATTTAAAATTGAGTTACCAATGGCTCTTCCATATGTGATGTCAGGGATTCGTGTTACATCGGTTTATATTATTAGCTGGACCACACTTGCTGCTTTAATAGGTGCGGGTGGATTAGGAGACCTCGTATTAGCTGGGATTGGTTATAATGATAAATTTATGATTTTTACAGGAACGATTTTAGCGATCATGATCGCAATATTCCTAGACTTCATCTTAGGAAAAATGGAAAAGAAACTGTCAAAAGTGTAAACAATAAACGAATGAAGGGGAGTTTTATGGATGAAATTTAAAAAATATATAATGGCTGCTTCTGTGCTTATGATGATGTTGGTTGCTGGATGCGGAGGCGGTGCATCTGCTGATGGAGGAGAAACGTTTACAGCTGCTGCTGCAAAAAATACCGATTCGAAAATTAACGTGCAAATTTTAAAGTTATTAGTGGAAGATCAAACAAAGCATGAAGTGGACATTGTCGAAGATCTACCAGCAAGTCCACAAATTTTTGCAGGAATTGAACGCGACGAATTTGATTTTGCTAGTTTATTTTCAGGTGAGGTATATAACAACTACTTTGATGATATCGAATATACAACGAATCCCGAAGAAACTTTAAAAAAGGCACAATCACGCTTTGGGGAAAAATATGATATTAAATGGTATGACCCAATAGGATACATTAATAACTATAGTATCGCTGTTAAGAAAGACTTTGCAAAAGAAAATCAGATTGAGACATTAACGGATTTAGGCGAGTTTGCAGATGAACTTACGTTAGGGACAGATAATGCTTGGATTGAGCGCGATAATGACGGCTATTCAGGATTTCAGGATACGTATGCATATCAATTTGCGGATGCCCGTGGAATGGATGTGGCTTTAATGTATGAGGGGATTGCAAACGGTGAACTAGATGTAGTGACGGCTTATACGGTAGATCCGCAATTAAAGGAGTATGACTTAACCGTGATGGAAGACGATAAACATTTCTTCCCACCTTATGAAGCATCTCTCGTAGCTCAAAATTCCGTTATTGAGGAATACCCGGAAGTGGATAAGATTACTGAATCGATTGTTGGCACCATTGATACGGAAAAAATGACTGATTTAATTTATGAAGTGGATATTGAAAAAAGAAGTGTTGAAGAAGTTGCTAAAGCATTTTTAAAAGACGAAGGAATGTTGGATTAAATGAATGGATCATGCTCCATAAATTTACAACTATATCATTTAAACAATCAATGGTGGGGTGGAGGTGAAGTATGAAGAAACGCAACAGCATGATTGCTCTTATAGGATTTGTCTTTGTTCTGTTTATTCCACTATTAGGAAAAAGCGAACGTGTCAAAGCCGATAATACAGAGGATGCAAAAGAGATCGTTGTCAAAGATGGAAT
>NZ_JFBD01000126.1 GCF_000709085.1 Virgibacillus alimentarius
GCATGAGTATTGTTGTTGAAGATGAAAATAATATGCGTTTTCTAATAACGAAAGGTGCACCTGATGTTTTATTACCGAGATGTTCGAGTTATATAGACAAGGATGGTAAAAAATTCTTAAAAGACAAACGTCCCTTAGAAGGTACGGTAGATGATATGGCCGCAAAAGCACTACGAACGATAGCTGTGTCCGTTAAATCTATCCCCAAAAATCAATCCCTTGAGACAACATTTTTAGAAAATGATTTAACTTTCGTTGGCTTATATGGCATGATGGACCCACCAAGAAGAGAAGTAAGATCAGCGATAGCAGAATGTAAACAAGCGGGCATAAAAACAGTTATGATTACAGGAGATCATGAAAAAACAGCAAGAGCAATTGCAGAACATATTAACTTGCTTCCTGAACACGGTTTAGTTTTAGATGGAAATCAACTTAATCAAATGTCAGTAAGCGAACTTCGCGATATTATTGATAACGTATATGTATTTGCCAGAGTAACGCCGGAACATAAATTGAAAATAGTAGAAGCGTTCCAGGAAAAAGGTCATATTGTTGCGATGACAGGTGATGGGGTGAATGACGCTCCAGCAATTAAAGCAAGCGATATTGGAATCAGTATGGGAGAAAGTGGAACAGATGTCACGAAAGAAGCTTCGTCGTTAATCCTTATGGACGATAATTTTGCAACCATAAAATCAGCCATTGCTGAAGGAAGAAACATATATGAAAATATTCGAAAGTTTATTCGTTACCTATTAGCTTCGAATGTTGGAGAAATTTTAGTGATGTTATTCGCAATGATACTAGGGATGCCGCTGCCTTTGGTTCCCGTGCAAATATTATGGGTAAATCTAGTGACAGATGGATTACCGGCAATGGCTTTAGGACTGGATCAACCGGAAGATGATGTGATGAAACGAGGACCTAGGAACCCGCGTGAAGGAATTTTCGCTAGGGGACTTGGCTTTAAAATAATCAGCAGAGGATTTTTGATAGGTGCTGCTGCGCTTATTGCTTTTGTTGTTACCTATCAAAACAATCTAGACAACTTAATTTATGGTCAAACTGTAGCATTTACAACATTGGTGTTAGCCCAACTCATACATGTGTTTGATTGTCGAAGTGAAGATTCGGTATTTGCAAGAAATCCATTTCAAAATATGTATTTAGTGTTAGCTGTTCTATCTTCTTTATTATTACTATTGATCGTTATTTACTGGGAGCCATTGCAACCGATATTCCACACTACTGGCTTAGGCTTTAGTGATTGGGTGTTAATATCAGCGCTAAGTGTTTTACCAACTGTTTTGTTTGGATTTAGCAAAAAGTAAAAGCATAGATATAGAAGGAGACCACTCTATACTAAATTGGTTACCTCTAAAAATTAGAGTTTTATTATGCTGCTAATTGGCTGAATTGAGTTGGGTATCTACTGACTCCATCCAGCCAATTTTTCTTTTGATCGTTCATGGTTGTACCAGTAGATATATTCTTCAATCCTTCTTTTTAATTCTTCATAGCTTACTAATACTTCCCCCCGAAAGTTAGATTTTCTACTCTAATTTTCGGGGATCGGTAATCATATGTAGGTCTCCTATTTTTTTCTGCTATAATAGAATATATTATTTTGTAGGTTATGGATGTGATTACCATGTTAAAAAGTATGACAGGCTATGGAAGAGATGTATTCCAAATAGGCTCTACTACGGTAACAATTGAAATTAGGACAGTAAACCATCGTTTTTTAGATTTTACAGCAAAAATCCCTCGTTCTTTCTTATTTTTAGAAGATAAAATCAAAAAAGTCGTTCAATCCTTTTTTCAGAGGGGAAGAATTGAGGTTTTTATTGGGATTGAAGGTGAAGGCTTTGTAAAAAAATCTTTAAAAGTAGATTGGCATTTAATGGATCAATATATGGAGCAAATAAATAACGCGCAAAAAAGCTATCAATTAAAAGGGGACATTCCTGCCTCGATTGTATCTAGTTTACCAGAACTGATTGAAATCCAAGAAAAAGAACAGCAGCCAGATCAGCTGAAAGATTCTATTTTAGAAAGTGTTACGTGTGCATGTGAACAAGTAAAGACCATGCAAATGCAGGAAGGGAATTATCTCGATGAAGATATTAAGAAAAGAATAGAAAACATAAAATACTTGGTTGCATCGCTAAAAGAGCGACGTAATATTGTCATTGAAGAATACCGTGACCGAATCCAAGTTAGGATTGAAGAACAAATTGAAGATACGATTCAACTCGATCAGACGCGTATGCATCAAGAAATCGCCCTATTAGCTGAAAAAGGAGATATAACAGAGGAAATTACGAGACTATTAAGTCATATAGATCATTTTATAGAAACAATGGATAGCAAAGAGCCGGTGGGCAGAAAATTAGATTTTATCTTGCAGGAAATGCATCGTGAAACGAATACGATTGGTTCTAAATCTACCGACCCTAAAATTAGTAAATGGATTATTTTATTAAAGGGAGATATTGAAAAAATCAAAGAACAGGTGCAAAATATTGAGTAAATTGCCGATTTTACATATCTCATTATTTTCCTTATAATAGACATATTACATAAAAAGAGAGTATATCCTGAGGGGGAAGCAATTTGGGTTTACAGTTAATTAATATTGGTTTTGGAAATGTTGTGTCTGCTAATCGAGTCATATCGATCGTTTCACCAGAATCTGCACCAATTAAACGAATTGTTTCAGTAGCTAGAGATAACGATAAATTAGTGGATGCTACATACGGAAGACGAACAAGAGCTGTTATTATTACAGATAGTGATCATGTTGTTTTATCTGCTGTACAGCCTGAAACCGTTGGACAGCGTGTGCTAAGTCACGATGAAATAAACGATGAATCATAGAGAATATGCATGTATCATTTAGGAGGAAACGTTTTGAACGATGAAAAAGGGATTTTATTTATTCTTTCCGGGCCTTCTGGTGTAGGGAAAGGTACTGTTCGAAAAAAAATATTTGAACAAGCTACAGACTTAAAATATTCGATTTCCATGACGACTAGAAGTAAACGGCCAGGTGAAATAGATGGTGTTGATTATTTTTATAAAACAAGAGAAGAATTTGAGAAACTAATTGAGCAGAATAAACTGTTAGAATATGCTCAATATGTTAATAATTATTATGGGACACCAAGAGATTGTGTAGAGGATACACTTGAAGCCGGTCATGATGTTTTTCTGGAAATCGAAGTTCAAGGTGCAATGCAAGTGAAGGAAAGTTTTCCAGAAGGAGTATTTATATTTTTATTTCCTCCTAGCCTAGAAGAATTAAAAAATCGTATTACTAGCCGCGGAACGGAATCAAATGAGTTAGTATTAAATCGGCTAAAGGAAGCTAGAAAGGAAATTGAAATGATGGATTCATATGATTATGTGGTCGTAAATGATCATGTAGATCTTGCTGTAGCTAAGATTCAGTCCATTATTCAGAGTGAGCATTGCAAGAGAGAACGGATAGAAAAGCAGTATAAAAAGATATTGGAGGATGAATTGACATGATGTTAGAACCATCAATTGACTCATTACAAAAAAAGATTAAATCAAAATATACGCTTGTAACCTTATCTGCCAGACGGGCAAGGCAAATTCGTGACACACAAAGAGTGTTAGTGGATAATCCGAAGTCTGTGAGATATGTGGGACAGGCACTGGAAGAGATTATGGCAGACAAATTAACTGTCAAAAATGATCAATAAAACAAGTGATACAATCAATCCCTCGCAGTTTAAATTCAAAACGCGAGGGATTTTATTTGTACACTGCTTGGCTAATTAATTCCAATAACGAACCATATTTACCGGATTCGATATAATCAGATTCTGATCTATTTTATGGTATAAATAAAGAGGGGATATTTTAGAAGAGGGAAGGGAGTTTTAAGAATGCTGCATAATAAAAATATATTATTAGGTGTTTCTGGAGGGATAGCGGCCTATAAAGCATGTGCATTAGCCAGTAAACTAACCCAGGAAGGTGCAAATGTTAAGGTTATTATGACGGAGAGTGCGGTTGAATTTGTTTCGCCGCTAACATTTCAATCCCTGTCCAGAAACCCTGTATATATAGATACATTCGATGAAAAAGACCCTGAAAAGATAGCACATATCGACCTTGCAGACTGGGCAGATCTCGTTTTAATTGCCCCAGCTACAGCAAATATCATAGGGAAAATTTCAAATGGTATTGCCGACGATATGCTTTCAACAACATTATTAGCAACACAGGCAACCATCTATATTGCACCAGCAATGAATGTGCATATGTATGCACACCCCGCAGTAATTCAAAATATGAAGCGGTTAGAAGCATGGGGTTGTCATTTTATAGAACCAGGGGCTGGTTATTTGGCCTGTGGCTATGTAGGAAAAGGCCGATTAGAAGAGCCTGAAGCGATCATTAAAACAATTACAGAGCACCAGTTAAATTCATCTACACTGGCTAATAAAAAGGTATTAATTTCAGCAGGGCCAACCCGTGAACAAATCGATCCGGTAAGGTTTTTTACAAACAGATCTTCAGGTAAAATGGGGTTTGCATTAGCAGAAACAGCAGCAAAGTTAGGTGCAGAAGTGGTACTTGTTACAGGTCCTGTGTCTCTAGAAGTATCAAACAGCCGCATTAAGCGAATTGATGTTACAACTTCAGAAGAAATGTATGAAGCGATGCATCGATATTTTACAGCACAAGATATCGTGATCAAAGCAGCTGCTGTTGCTGATTATCGGCCAAAAGAAGTTTATGATCAAAAAATGAAGAAACATGAAGGTGTATGGCAAATTGAAATGGAACGTACGAAAGACATTTTACAATCCCTTGGTGAAAAGAAAGAAAATCAATTTCTTGTCGGCTTTGCTGCAGAGACAAGCGATCCAATCGAATACGGGATGAAAAAATTAACAGATAAACAGTTAGATGCAATCGTAGTTAATAATGTAGCGACTGAAGGAGCAGGTTTTGGTGGAGACACTAATATCGTAACTTATATTTCAAATAGTCAAGAGCCTAAAGAGTTAGCTATGGCATCCAAACAAGATATCGCTCAGCAAATTTTTCAGTTTATCGATCGAGATATGAAGGATGAAAAATAGTGAATATAGCAAAAGTAATTGTAGACGTCCCAGCGAGTGTAATTAATCAAACTTTCGATTATCTTATACCGGAAAAGTTTCGTGACATGTTAAAACCTGGCATGCGCGTAACTGTTCCATTTGGTGCTCGAAAAATAATGGGGTATGTAGTTGGAATAACAGCTGAATCACAATTTAATAAATTAAAGGAAATACATGACGTGCTCGATGTAACTCCGGTTTTAACAAGAGAACTGTTGGAACTAGGTAAATGGTTGGCGGACAAAACATTATGTATGTATATCATTGCTTATCAGGCAATGGTGCCTCAAGTATTCAAAGCACAATATAAAAAAGAAATCGTTCGTTTGACAGAAGCAGAGCTTTCTTTCGATTTAGAAAAACTTTTTGCCGGTCGAGATGTGCTTCCTTATGAGCTATTGGATAATTCATCTGTAAGTTTTTATCAATTACAAAAAGCGGTCCAAAATGGAGACGTTGAAATTAACTATTTGGTAAAGTCAAAAATCACACAAAAAAAAGTTACCATGATCAAGCCCAATCAAGCTCCTTACCAATTAGAGGAGGCATTATTGGAATTGCCTAAAAATGCAAAAAAGCAATGGAAGCTATTACACTTTTTTGTTGAACATCCAGAAGAAATAGAGCAAAACCGTCTAATAAAACATCTGCAAACGAGTCGCAGCACGATTAAGGCTTTAATAGATAAATCATTGCTCATTTCAACAAAAGTAGAAGTATACAGAAATCCTTATGACGATAAGTCGTATCCGCAAACAACACCATTAGAATTAACGCCTCAACAACAGAAGGCAATCACACCAATAAACGAAGCAATAATCAAAAGTGAGCATCATGTTTTTCTTTTACATGGTGTTACGGGAAGCGGAAAAACAGAGGTTTATTTGCAAGCTATTCAGCATGTGATTAATAAGGGAAAAGAAGCGATTGTTTTAGTTCCGGAAATTTCATTGACTCCCCAAATGGTAAAACGTTTTAAGGGCAGGTTTGGTTCAAATGTAGCGGTTCTTCATAGTGCATTATCGAATGGGGAAAGATACGATGAATGGCGCCGGATACATCGTAAAGAAGTTCAAGTTGTTGTCGGGGCAAGGTCCGCCATATTTGCTCCGTTTGAAAACATCGGAATAATAATTATCGATGAGGAACATGAGACTACTTACAAACAAGAGGACCAGCCTCGTTATCATGCAAGAGATGTTGCTATATACCGCGGAAAGAATCATCATTGCCCCGTAGTTTTAGGAAGTGCAACACCGACACTTGAATCATATGCACGGGCGCAAAAAGGAGTTTATCAATTAGCCACTTTAAGCAAACGAACGAATGAAAAAGATATGCCCGAAGTAGAGGTTATAGATATGAGAAAAGAACTCCATAAGGGAAATAGAACAATGTTTTCGATAAAGTTAAAAGAGAAAATTGAAGCATGCATCCAAAACGATGAACAAATTGTTTTAATGTTAAACAGAAGAGGATACTCCACATTTGTCATGTGCCGTGATTGCGGGCTTGTGAAAGAGTGTCCGCATTGTGATATTGCTTTAACATTTCACAAAAAAATCAACCAATTAAAATGTCATTATTGTGGATATGAAGAACCGATGCCAGTGAATTGCCCGGAGTGCAACAGTGATTTGATACGTTACTTTGGAACAGGCACACAGCGTGTAGAAGAATCATTGGCACAGCTAATCCCTGAAGCTCGCATTATCCGGATGGATGTTGATACAACGCAAAGAAAAGGGGCACATGAAAAATTACTTCAACAATTTGCAAATAAAGAGGCGGATATACTACTAGGAACACAGATGATCGCAAAAGGACTGGATTTTGAAAATGTAACGCTAGTAGGTGTCTTAACTGCTGACTCGATGCTGCATTTACCAGATTTCCGGTCTTCTGAAAAAACCTTTCAATTATTAACACAGGTCAGTGGACGTGCAGGAAGACATGAATTGCCAGGAGAAGTTATTGTTCAAACATATACACCAGACCATTACAGTATAGAACTGGCTAGTAAATATGACTATAATGCTTTTTATCAAAAAGAAATGCGTATGAGAAGAACGTTTCGATATCCTCCATATGTTTTTTTAGTATTAATAACCGTTTCTCATTCCAATAAAGTGAAGGTCATACAAACAACGCAGCAAATCGTCCAAATTCTATTAAAAAAAGTTCAACAAGATACAGTAATACTAGGTCCAACACCATCTCCAATTGCTAAGATCAAAGATAGATATCGCTATCAATGCATGATAAAATACAGAGATGAACCTAAACTACGTAAACTGATTAAAAAAATAATTGATTTATTTGCAGAAGATATTCGTAAAGAAGATTTACTCATTACAGTTGATATGCAGCCTTATCAACTTATGTAGAAAGGAAAGAGCAAAGATGAAAAAAGTCGTTTTCATGGGAACTCCGGATTTTTCAGTTCCTGTTTTACAAAAATTAGTTCAATCTCAGTACGAAGTTGTGCTAGTTGTGACACAACCTGACCGACCGAAAGGAAGAAAAAAAGTACTAACTGCGTCACCTGTTAAAATAGAAGCAGAAAAACATAAAATACCAGTGTTTCAAACCTGAAAAACTAACAAATGAAATATGAAAAAATCATGGAATAATAA
>NZ_JFBD01000127.1 GCF_000709085.1 Virgibacillus alimentarius
TGTCTTTTCTTTTCAGCCTATTAACTCTTACAAATTTACAAAAATCTCATTGTTGATAACTACGTTACCTTTCACTACTGGCGGACGCTTTCCGCGGGCATGGCTTGAGCCTCCTCGGAAGAAACCCACTTCCTGCGGGGTCTCAAGACTCACGCTATTTCCGCAGGAGTCGCCGCCATCCGTTCCAGGTAATGTACGTGCTGATCTTCCTACACGCAGGCTGTGCACCTTGTGCATCAAACCTAGATGTTAGTAGCTCCAGGGCCGCTTTTGAATCAAGGATAGTACTTATAGACGAGGCTGCCGATCGACGTCCACACTAGGGATATCCCGGAGCGTCCAAAATTCGAGTTCCAATGATTCTAAATCGAAAGGAGGCAATATTCCATGAAATTATTTGTCGGATTAGACGTGAGTTCGTTTGATATCAAGGTTTGTTTTTTGAATGGAGATGGAGATCAGCTTCATTCCTTCACCGTAGCCAATGACCTGCCAGGTGCTACGCACCTGCGAGATGAGGTTCTTAACATAGCTAAAGAACAATCGGTGGATGTTTTAAGAATCGGGCTAGAGTCCACTAGTGTTTACAGTTTTCATCCATCCATGTTTCTGGACAATGATGAATATCTACAGGCACTGGGCGCTAAAGTATACGTCATGAATCCCAAGCAGATTGCCAACTTCAAAAAGAGTAACAGCGATATGAATAAGACAGATGAAATTGATGCTTTTGTCATCGCCGATTACCTTCGGTTCGGTCGTATGCCTATGACCGTTGTTAAAGAAGAGCAATACGTTGCACTTCAGCAGTTGACACGGGCAAGATATCAATTCGTGCGCCAAATTACGCAAGAGAAACAACGCTTCCTTCAGTATCTAAGCTATAAGTGCAATACATTTACTCTGGACGATTCACGGCTGAGGATACTTCCCTGACACGAAATGGGAATCAATACTATCTGGTTGAAGCCGCCAACTCGATAAGAAGGCATATTCCCGAATACAAAGATTATTACGCGAAAAAGTATCAGGAAGTACCGAAACATCAGCATAAAAGAGCCCTCGCCCTAACCGCAAGAAAATTTGTGCGTTTGGTTGATGCGCTACTACGCAACAACCAAATTTACACGCCGAAAGGAGCGTAAATAGATGAAGCATCATTAGCTTCCAAATCCCTTTATTTAATTTCCAGTAAATTACAATTAATTACTGGTTCTAGTTTGTGTTGCTTTTTTTAAACAAATTGAACCTTGATAATCAAATATTTAATTAATATTTTTTTGACATATCACCGCAAGTCTTTTATAAAACTTTTATATTTATTAGTAGAGCATAAGAAAATGATTTATTCAAAATATTAATCTCGAATTAGCTTCTTATTGTTCAGTACCTGTTACTAAATTCAAAGCAGAAAACCATTATAAATTATCAGAATCGTCAGTATATAAAAGCTTTCTTTAACAATTATACGTTTTTTGTTACTAGAATAACATATAACGTCTGTTACGCTAATAAATTTAGAAATATGCAATTTTTGAATGTTTTCACAAAAATAGAATGTTTGGTAAAGTAAAAAATACGTTTGGAGATATCCGTAATAAAAAGGGGGAAAATTTTGTGAAAATGAAAAGATGGAAAACATGGGGGAGTATTTTATTTTTTAGTTTATTTTTATTTGGACTTGCAGCCTGTGGGGGTAAAGAGGAGGCAGCAGATGCTGATGGAAATGGTTTGAAAGATTCGTATACAGTAGCCACAGATACATCCTTTGTTCCATTTGAATTTAAAGAGGACGGGGAATATGTCGGCTTCGATATTGATTTAATCAACGCAATTGCAGATGAAGTTGGATTTGAGATTAACTTAGAAACTACTAACTTTGATGGTATTATTCCTGGACTGCAGACAGGCCAATTTGACATTGCCCTTGCAGGAATAGGTATTACGGAAGAAAGAAAGAAAAGCATTGACTATAGTGATCCATACTATGAATCTGGTTTGCGTATTGGGGTGAAAAATGACAATGAAGAGATTAAAGGCGTAGAGGATTTGGAGGGTAAAACAATAGCTACCCGCCTTGGGTCAACGAGTTCCGCTTATATCAAGGAAAATATTGATGGAGCAGAAGCAAATGAGTATGAACAGTTGGACCAAGCGTATTTAGCTGTTGAAAATGGCAGTGTAGATGCTGTGTTATATGATGCTCCAAACGTTGCCTACTATATACAAACCAAAGGTGAAGACAGCCTGAAAATGGTAGGGGATCTTTACGAGGCTGAAAATTACGGCATTGCTTTTGCAAAAGACCAAGAAGAGTTGGTTAAAGCTGTTAATGAGGCTTTAGAAACATTAAAAGAAAATGGAAAGTATGATGAAATCTACGAAAAATGGTTCGGTGAAAAACCAGAATAAATGACAACGAAGGACTGTCTCATGGCCTGTTATTGGGACTAGGGATAGTCCTTTTTTAACTTTACAATGAAAACAAAAGTTGCGTGCTGGTTGATAGACTGGTATTAAGCTATGTTTACACGTATGAGAGGTGACAGGATGATTGGAAGATTTGATTGGGCTGGGGTATTAGATTTTTTACCAGAGTTAAAAACAGGTTTGTATTATACACTTTTAATCTCTATTGTCGGACTATTAATAGGATTTTTTTTAGGAGCTATTTTTGGATTGGGGCGTGTTTCGAAAAATAAATTCGCCTATTCTATTTCTACTATATATATTGAAATCGTACGTGGAAGTCCAGTTCTAATCCAAGCAATTTGGATTTTTTACGCATTGCCATTGATTATCGATTTTAATCTGGATTCTATAGTAGCAGGTATTATTGTCATTGCTATTAATTCAGGGGCATATATTGCGGAAATTGTTCGTGGAGCAGTCGAATCGATCGAAAAAGGTCAAATGGAAGCAGGACGTTCCCTAGGGTTGACCCGGCGACAGACAATGTGGCATATCATTTGGCCGCAAGCTTTAAAGCGTATGATTCCTCCTCTAGGTAATCAGTTTATTATAAGTATAAAAGATACATCATTATTATCTGTTATTCTCGTACCGGAATTAATATTTCAGAGTCGAAATATAGCTGCTAACCATTTTAATGCTGTAGAAATATACACGACGGTAGCAGTCTTTTATTTAGCTATCACATTAAGTTTATCCTTAATTTTACGAATCGTTGAAAGGAGGTTGAATGTAAATTGATTCAAGTTGAAAAATTATGTAAAAGGTTTGGCGAACTAGAAGTTTTGAAAGGGATTCATTGTCATATACAGCCGCAGGAAGTAGTTTGTGTAATCGGTGCGAGCGGTTCAGGAAAAAGTACATTCCTACGTTGTTTAAATATGCTGGAAACCATGACAAGTGGGGACATTGTGATTGATGGTGATCGTTTAAGAGACCCTCGTATAAATATTAATGATATACGTACGGAAGTGGGCATGGTATTTCAACAATTTAATTTATTTCCGCACAAAACTGTCCTGGAGAATGTCATGCTTGCTCCAATCAAAGTGCGTAAAATCAGTAAACAAGATGCAGAAAAAAAAGCATTAGCATTACTAGAAAAGGTTGGTATTCGTGAAAAAGCAGATAATTATCCGGAACAACTATCTGGAGGGCAAAAACAACGTGTAGCAATAGCTCGTGCGTTAGCCATGGAACCAAAAATTATGTTGTTTGATGAACCTACTTCAGCCCTGGATCCGGAACTGGTTGGTGAAGTGCTGGAAGTTATGAAACAACTTGCACATGAAGGGATGACCATGGTGGTTGTTACCCATGAGATGGGATTTGCACGCGAAGTAGGTGACCGGGTTCTCTTTATGGACGGAGGAATAATCGAAGAAGAAGGAGATCCTGAACAAATATTTACAAAGCCAAAATCGGAACGTACCAAGGAATTTCTAAACAAAATTTTATAAGGTTTGCTGCAATAGAATTATTCCATTGTAGACAGAATTTTTGAAATGGTGTATCATTATTCATAGCGTGTAGTAAATTTACTTTCTGGGAAAATAGCCTTTTCTCGGGCAACGGTAAAAAAACACACACATTTCTTTCTCATAAAAGAAGGCTGCCGAATCTGTTATTCCTTTGGAGAGACCGCTGGAAAGACGCAGAACAAAATCCAGTCTATATTTATTTTGTAAATATAGGACTGGGTTTTTTTATTGCCAGTTTTCCGTATGGATAGGCATTTACTCTTGAAGGAGGGAAGAATATGTGTCTCATACAATCAAACTGTAAGCTGTGCAGCGGTTGCAAAGGCTCAAAGAAAGATAAAACAGATGAAAAAAAGTAGGAATAGGAAAAAGTGAAATGATGCTTATTTCCCCTACACTTGCAGAAAATTCGCAGTAATAAACCTTTACTAGCGTTAAGACAAAAAAATAATTAGATGAATGATAAGGGGATGAAAAGACAATGTATGATTTTTTAATCGTTGGTGGAGGGATTGTAGGCCTTTCAACTGGGATGTCCTTATATAAAAAATATCCAAATGCTAAAGTGGCCGTTTTAGAAAAAGAAAGCGAAATTGCATCGCACCAAACCGGGCATAACAGTGGAGTGATCCATTCTGGTATCTATTATAAGCCTGGCAGTTTTAAAGCTGCATTTGCTAGAAGAGGAAGTAAATCAATGAAGGAATTTTGTGAAAAGCACGGTCTGGATCATGACATTTGTGGTAAAGTAATTGTGGCAACTACCAAAGAAGAACTACCTTTACTAGATAATTTATATCAAAGAGGATTGGAAAACCAACTTGATATAGATCGAATTGGAGTGGAGGAATTAAAGGAAATTGAACCTCATGTAAATGGATTAGGTGCTATCCGAGTGCCACAAGCTGGAATAGTCAACTATAAGCAGGTCAGTCAAAAATTTGCTGAAATTATAAAAGAGCATGGTGGAGAAATTAAGTTAAATAGCAGCGTTGAAAAAATAATGGAAGAAAATAATTATGTTAAAGTGGAGACAAGTAAAGAAACAATAGAGGCGAGGACTGTCATTAATTGTGCAGGTTTACATAGTGACCGCATAGCACGAGCCTCTGGATATCAAACAGATATGCAGATTGTTCCGTTTCGAGGTGAGTATTATAAGCTTGTCCCTGAAAAAAGATATTTAGTAAAAAACTTGATTTATCCGGTGCCTAATCCAAAATTTCCTTTCTTAGGTGTTCACTTTACGAGAATGATCGGAGGTGAAGTAGACGCAGGTCCTAACGCTGTTTTAAGCTTTAAGCGAGAGGGATATAAAAAATCAGATTTTAACCCGAAGGATCTGGCTGAAGTCCTTAAGTACAAGGGTTTTTGGATTCTGGCTAATAAGTTTATGAAAGAAGGAATGGAAGAATATGCTAGATCCTTCAGCAAAAAGAGATTTACGAAGAGCTTACAGCAGCTGATTCCAGAAATCAAAGAAGAAGATTTGGTTCGAGCACCTGCAGGAGTTAGAGCACAAGCGCTAAATTCAGATGGTAGTTTGGTAGATGACTTTAACATAATTATGGGAAAAAATACGATTCATGTATGTAATGCCCCATCACCCGCGGCAACAGCTGCTATTGAAATTGGGAAGGAAATCGTACAAAGGATACCCGAACCTTCTCATTTATTAAAGCAGACTAATAGGGGGGAAGTTCATGTATAATTCAAAGACGATATTTATAGCAGGTCATGCCAGATTACCACAAGGTATGGCGGCGAAAAGTATGTTTGAAACATTAAGTATTACTGCTGAGGTAGATATAAAGTATGGTGTGATCCTAAAAGCATCGTGTACGTTAGCTACAGAACAAGGAAGAAACTTTATTGGAGAACTATTAAGAGGTTTCAGTTTAAACGAAGGTACTGCCGAGGCGTCTGAATGTATTCAAAATCATTATCGAGGAAAAGCAAGTAAAACGCTGGTAGCAGCCTTAAAAGATTTAGAACAGCATTATCTTCAACAAAAATAATAAAAAATTTTGAAATTTGTTTGCATTTTTATAACTTTGTGCTATAATAAATTTTAGAAGTAATGACATATTTATCGGATGAATGAACCATTCAAAAACATAAATAGTCGGATAGCAAGTAAAAATTCCATACAGTACTGTCGAATTTACTTTGACTCTGTAAAAGCAGAGCAAGTTGGTATTTAACGCCAGTTGTAAATAATTACTCATGACGTCTGGGTAATTGTTGCAGCTGGCTTTTTATTTTAAAATTTTTAGGGGGTAATCGTCCATGAACTTGACAAAAAGCAAAACAACACCATCATTTGTTACAAAAACGGATCAGTACAAAGTTGAGGTTCATCCTCAGTCTAGTCGCTTGTATCACATTACAATCGAAAAAGAAGCGTTGATCCATTTTTTAAATAAAGTACGCGAGGATGGTCAATCTGTAGAAAGGTTGGAATATACACCACTTGAAAGACGTATTGTTGCTTCTTATCTTTTAGATGTATTGGGAGAAGCGTTTGGAACTATTTTAAAAGGAATCATCCATGACAGAGAATCTGGGGGATTTACCCTAGGTTTGGAAGGTGTCACACAGGACACAGATGAATATGTCATTTTTTCAACAGCTATTTCACATATTCTGGGTACACCTAATCATGATGCAATGTCAAATAAGTATTATGCACGCTTTACGGTAAAGCATACCGATAATAGTGATTCGTATTTACGTCAGGCTTACCGTCTCTTTACTTTGCATACAGATGGGACATTTGTTGACGAATCAACCGATTGGTTAATTATGCAAAAAATGCATGAAGAAAATGCAGTTGGAGGAGAATCGCGTTTGCTCCATTTGGATGACTGGAAAGAATTAGATAAGTATGCAAATCATCCACTAGCCGGTTATAAATTTCAATATAAAGCACCAAAAAGTAAAAATGTTGATCAAGAAGTTAACAGGGCTACATTTTTTAAACTTAATGATAAACCATGCATCTGTTTTATTGATCAATTTGTATATCCTGAAACAATTGAACAGGCTCAATATTTAAGAGGATTATCCGAATCAATGGAATCTGATGAGAGCTTAATTGAATTAGAGCTTCCGGTCGGGGATTTAGTTGCCCTGAATAACCTATTCTGGTTACATGGAAGAGCAGCTTTTGAGAAAAATCCTCAGTTAAATCGTGAATTATTACGTCAACGTGGTTGTTTTCATGCATAATGATAAAATATAAAAAGCGCCAGTATCTAATCCCCATTAGATCAATATAAATTTAAGAAGATGTCTCTTTAAAAAAGGGACATCTTTTTTTAGAAACAAATGATTGACAATTCTAAAAACATCAACTATGCTTAAAATAAACGTAAAGATGTCGACAATCGACAAAATAAATAAAGTAAGATTCATACTATTCACACTTTTATGTGCGACGCTTACAATATATTGAGGTGGATGTACAAAAGGATGCGAAACGATGGAAAAATGCGGCCTTAATTGCAGTTAACCGTGCAAAGCCAGATAGGGGCAGCGCGCGATAAATATAACGACTCGTGCCAGATAACAGAAAATTCGCGGTGTGTTACAACCACCAACTCAAATTTAAATTCTGTAGGAAGGGAAGGGATGAGAATGTCAGTATTTCCTACTGAGGAGTTTCAAATGCGAATGACGCGAACAAAAAAGAAAATGGCAGCTATGGGTATAGATATTCTTATAGTTACAGATCCAGCAAATATGAATTATTTGACAGGATATGATGCATGGTCTTTTTATGTTCACCAATTAGTTATCGTCATGTTAGATGAAGATCAGCCATACTGGGTCGGTCGCGCTATGGATGCCAATGCCGCCAGACATACGAGTTGGCTTGATGAAGATCATATTTATCCCTATGCAGACCATTATGTTCAGTCGGCACTGAGACATCCAATGGATTTTGTGAGCGATTTATTAAAAGATAAAAAGAAAGATAAGAAAATAATAGCGGTAGAGCTTGATGCTTATTATTTTACGGCCAAATGCTATATTAAGTTAGTTCAAAGTTTACCAAATGCGACGATTAGAGACGGAACAAACCTAGTCAATTGGATCCGTATCGTGAAATCAGATCGAGAAATTGGATATATTAGAAAAGCTGCAAAGATTTCAGAAAAAGCAATGCAAGTCGCCTTTGATACCCTAAATGAAGGGGTTAGAGAATGTGATGTAGTGGCTGGCATATCTTATGCGCAAATTAGCGGAACAGAAGAATATGGTGGCGACTACCCATCCATTGTACCGCTACTACCAACAGGGAAAAAGACATCAGCCTGTCACCTGACATGGACTGATGAAACTTTTAAACAAGGGGAGCCGGTTATTATTGAATTGGCAGGCTGTTATAAGCGTTATCATTCTCCTTTAGCGCGTACTGCAGTAGTTGGAATGCCTAGTGAAGAAATGCAAAACCTCGGTGAAGTTGTGGTAGAAGGAGTTAATGCAGCCTTGGACGTTGTCAAACCGGGAGTTACTTGTGAAGAGGTAGAAATGGTGTGGAGGAAAACAATCGAAAAACATGGAATCAAAAAAGAATCGCGAATTGGATATTCCATGGGGCTTAATTATCCACCGGATTGGGGAGAACATACGGCAAGCTTTCGTTCAGGTGATCAAACAATCCTAGAACCGAATATGACTTTTCATATGATACCAACGATGGATCTGGGGCATGTAGGAATGGAAATAAGCGAATCTTTTCGGGTAACAGAAAATGGCTGTGAAGTTTTCGCTGATTTTCCTCGCGATTTATATGTAAAACCAAATATAAGATTAGCATAGCGAGAAAAGAGATTGCTAAACAGCAAGAGCTGCT
The DNA here is from genome assembly GCF_000709085.1 of Virgibacillus alimentarius. Classification (GTDB taxonomy): domain Bacteria; phylum Bacillota; class Bacilli; order Bacillales; family Amphibacillaceae; genus Virgibacillus_B; species Virgibacillus_B alimentarius. Next base: position 8,815 of record NZ_JFBD01000127.1, read on the forward strand.
AAGCAATCTCTATATCGTTATGCTTGTTTAAATGAGGGTTAAGAGACAGAAATAATTGACAATTTTAAATTGTACTTATATAATGAATTTAATATTACTTAACTGTTAAATCTAATTGACTTCACTGCCGAAGTGGAGCAAAACTTAGGTTGAAAACCAGTTATATGGACGATGGGATTCATATGCCCATTAGGTCAATATAACTGGTTTTTTTATGTGCTCAATGTAAAGTGGGAGGGATTGTTCTGAAATAGGAATAAAAATTGTACATACAGTAAAAAAAATAGCAAAGTTGAAAGCGTATACAGAAAAGAGGAAGCAACGACACAAGTGAGGGTAATAAAAAATCAATGAGCTGGAGGAGTTATAATGACCAAATATCGCGTAGCAGTAGATGTTGGTGGGACTTTTACGGATGTTTTTGTATTTAATGAAAAAACAAAGGATACGCTTGTAGCAAAGACATCTTCGACACCTACCAATCCAGAAATCGGGGTTATTAATGGAATTGACAAAGCAAATGTTTCTGGTGAAGAAATCGATATTTTTTCACATGGCACAACAGCAGGTACGAACGCTTTAATTGAAAGAAAGTTACCTAAAACAGCATTGATTACTACAAAAGGGTTCCGAGATGTACCTGAAATTCGAAGGGGAACAAAGTTAGACCTTTGGGATGCTTATAAAGATGTAGCACCCCCATATATAAAAAGACGGGATCGTTTTGAGGTAAGTGAGAGAATAGATTATTCAGGAAATGTCCTAATGGAAGTGGATAAAAATGAAGTGAAAGAACTTGCACAAAAATTAAGGAAACGAAATGTAGAATCGATAGCAATTTGTTTTATGAATGCATATGTAAGCGGTGAAAATGAAATAAAGGTGAAGGAAATCTTAAAAGAAGAATTGCCAGACGTGTACATTTGCGCTTCTAGTGAGATATTGCCAGAAATATTTGAACATGAACGAATGAGTACGACAATTATTAATGCTGTTCTTGGTCCAAAGGTAAGTAATTATATTAATACCTTAGAAACTAAAATGAACACAAAAGGTTACGATGGTGATATTCTAGTTCTTCATTCAGGTGGAGGTGTAATGACATCTGAAATGGTTCAGCGTTATGCTGCCCGTATTGCAAGTTCTGGCATTGCTGCAGGAGCAATTGCAAGCAAGCATATAGCAGAATTATGCGGGTTTAAAAATGCAATTGGTTTGGATATGGGTGGTACAAGCACGGATATTTCTCTAATGTATGAAGGAAACTTACGGGTTACAAAAGATTGGTACATTGAATACGGTTATCCTATTGGTTTTCCTAGTATTGAAATTATGACAATCGGTGCTGGAGGAGGTAGCTTAGCTTATGCAGATGAAGGCGGATCGCTAAAAAGTGGTCCTCAAAGTGCTGGAGCGGAACCAGGACCTGCTTGTTATGGACTCGGTGGCGTTGAACCTACGAATACCGATGCTAACTTCCTTTTAGGAAGACTCAATAACAAACTGTTAGACGGACAAATGTCACTAAATAAAGAAGCTGCTTTAAAAGCAATGCAACCACTTTGTGATCAATTTGGCTATAACGAGTACGATGCTGCGAATGCTATTTTAAAAGTGGCTAATGCGAATATGTGTGATGCACTAAGACTGATCTCTGTTCGAAAAGGTTATGATCCTCGGGATTTTGCTTTGGTAGCTTTCGGTGGTGCAGGCGCATTGCATAGTGCGTATTTAGCAAAAGAAATGAACATTCCAAACGTTATCATTCCTCCTTTTCCAGGAGTAGCAGCATTAGGATGCCTGTTAGTTGATGTTCGACATGATATCACGCAGACATATGTAGCGGATGTAGCGGAAGTTAAAGTAAATGATATAGAAGAAAAATTCAAAGATATGGAAAAGCAAGCAATTGAATTGTTGGAAAAAGAAGGTGTTGCAACTGAAAACATGAATTTAATCAGACATATAGAAATGCGCTACGTAGGCCAGTGGAGATCTTTAGCTGTATCGATAGATAGGCCGCTTCATTCATTGACAGATGCATTAGCAAGTTTTCACAAAGAACATAAACGTGCTTTTGCCTTTTCAGATCCCGAAAAAGGGGTAGAAATTTATGGTTTAAGAATCGAGGCGATTGGCACCGTTCCAAAACCTCAGCTCCCTAAGGAAAAGCCTCATGGGACTTTGGTTGAAGCGTTAAAGGAGTATAGAGATGTTTATTTTGAAGAGACCGGTGGTTTTACGAGCACACCAATTTATAACCGGCCTGATATACCCGTTTCTTCTATAATAAGCGGACCTGCAATTGTTGAACAATTAGATTCTACTGTGGTTATTCCTCCAGAATTTACTGCTAAAGTAGATGAATATAAAAATATTATTATTTCCTTATCCAAAAGAGGTGAAGCGTAATGGAGAAAATGATACAAAATAAATTGGACCCTGTGACATTTGAGGTGTTAAAAAATGGCTTTGTGAATTTAGTGGATCAAATGTCAGAACAGATTTTACGTACATGTTATTCGTTTGTTATCTATAATCGTGATTTTAGTTCTGCTTTATGTGATGCGGAAGGAAACACTATCATGCAAGGGACGCAGGATATAGCTGTCCATGTTGGAACACTTCATCTAACTGCTAAAGCAGTCATTGAGGACTTTGGTGATGATATTCATCCTGGTGATGTTTTTTTAATAAATGACCCTTATCGTGGTGGTACACATTTTAATGATGTCAGAATTATCCGTCCTGTATTTCATGATGATAGATTAATTGCCTTTATGCAATCGAATGGGCATTGGGCAGATATGGGTGGATCTGTGCCTGGATCATTTGATGTAAGTTCAAAGGACCATTACGGTGAAGGAATGCGTATATCTCCAGTAAGAGTTTGGAGTAAGGGAGAATACCTGCAGGATGTTGCTAACTTACTTGTTTCTAACATGCGCGTTCCTGAAGAAAGACTCGGTGATTTACGGTCACAAGCTGAAGCTACAAAAGTATCTGAGAAGGAGTTGCATCGATTAATTGATAAGTATGGTATAGATACTATTTTAACAGCTTTTGACGAAGTTCAAGACTACGTGGAGCGTTTAGCACGAGCTAGATTAAAAGAACTTCCAAATGGAACATGGGAAACAACAGATTATTTAGACATGGATCCGGAAATTGGAGATGGGTTAATTCCAATTAACATAAAAATGACAATTGAGGATGATGAAATTTATTACAACCTAGAAGGAACGCATGCTACAATAGGATGTTTTTTGAATTCTTCTTTTGGAGCCTCTCTTTCGGGGTTATATGCTGGAACCAAAACATTTTTTCCTGATATCCCGCTTAATTCCGGTTTCTATCGAGTAATTAAGGCGCATCTACCAGAAGGTACTGTAGTTAATGCAAAATGGCCAGTAGCTGTTTCCGGTTTTTGTTCCGGGCCTTATGAAAAAATTATGAATGCTTGCTTTGAATTATGGTCGCATGTTGTTCCTGAGAGAGCACTTGCTTGTTCCTTTAATTTGGAATATTTACTGATAGGTGGTTGGGATACCAGAAGTAAATACGATAATTTCTTTATGTGGTATGACTGGATGGCTGGAGGACATGGGGGCAGAAGAGATCGTGATGGAGCAAATGCAATGTCTCCCGTCTTTGGTGCAGGGTTAAGTGTACAGCCGTGCGAGGGGCAAGAAAGACTAACACCGGTAGTTACCTCAAAACACGAAATTATTCCGGATTCCGGAGGACCAGGAAAATATCGCGGAGGTTGCGGAATTGAAAAGGGGGGTACCCTCACAAACGTTACAGATACAGTTATGTCTGTATGTTGTGATCGTTCTCGTTCCGTTACTTGGGGAATTTTTGGAGGACTCCCGTCAAATCCACATGGAAATTGGCTTAATCCGGGTACAGATAAAGAAAAGTTTCTAGGAGCATTTTTCTCTAATTTAAAGGTAGAAGAAGGAGATAGCTTCAGTCGACCTTCAGCTGGAGGTGGAGGATTAGGAGACCCATTAGAGCGTGATCCTGAAGACGTAATAGAAGATGTTATTGATGAATACGTTTCCATTGAACGTGCTAAAAAGGATTATGGTGTTGTCATAGAGGAAATGGATGCGGATTTGGATCAATATAAGATAATAGAAAGGGAGACAAAAGAAACCCGTGAATATATCCGAATGAATCGACAAAAATGGTTAAACGAAGATGTTCATGTTGTTCATAAGATGTATAAAAACGGAAAAATCGATAAGTTAGACTTAATTCGCCGGTATGGTGTACTTATAGATTTTGCAACAGATAGCGTTTTGGAAAAATCAACGCAACAGTTTCGAGATATGCTGCAAAGAAGATCTGTAGCTTATTGGGATTAAAAAAAGAATATAAATCATATATTCATACAAACGAATCCTTGTGGGGGAGAGAAAGCTGGTATGAGCAATCAAAAACTAATGAAAATCCTTGGGAAAAAGGAAGTCCTGGCTCTTGCATTTGGGGCAATGATTGGATGGGGCTGGGTAGTAACGGCGGGTTTATGGATTTCAGAAGCTGGGTCATTGGGGTCTATTATCGCGTTTGCTATTGGAGGCATGCTTGTTGTGTTTGTAGGGCTGACGTACGCAGAATTAACCTCAGCCCTGCCACTTGCAGGTGGCGAGCTAATCTATAGTTTTAAAGCGATGGGAAGACTAGCTTCTTTTATAACAACATGGGCGGTAATCCTTGGTTATGTCTCTGTAGTGGCATTTGAATCTGTTGCACTTCCGACTGTTTTTGAATATCTAATACCCAATTATAGTCAAGGTCATTTATATACAATAGGTGGATGGGACGTTACGATAACGTGGGCAGGAGTCGGTATATTAGGATCTATTCTCATTGCTTGGGTTAATTATCGCGGGATAAAGCTGACTTCTTCCATCACCTTTATCCTAACCTTATTGATTATGATTGCAGGTGTTTTGTTAATTACGGGCAGTTCGATTACCGGAACTGCACAAAACATGGAGCCGCTATTTAATAAAGGGATTGCTGGACTATTAACAGTGGTAATTATGACTCCGTTTATGTTTGTAGGCTTTGATGTAATACCACAGGCAGCTGAAGAGATTAATCTAAAACAGAAAAAGATTGGGCAATTACTCATTGTTTCGGTCGTCCTTGCTGTTATTTGGTATATAGCAATTATTTTTGGTGTATCACGGGTTTTAACGCCTGCGGAAATGAGTAATTCTACTCTAGTGACAGCTGATGCAATGGCCAAAGCCTTTGGAGATAGCCGAATGATGGGGAATATTTTAGTGCTTGGTGGTATAGGTGGGATTTTAACAAGCTGGATTGGATTCTACGTTGGAGGAAGCCGTGCTATTTATGCGCTTGCTAAAGCAGGTATGCTTCCAAAAACTCTAGGGGAACTACATCCTAAATATCATACACCACATAAAGCGATTCTATTGATTGGACTTTTTTCCACGATAGCTCCTTTATTTGGAAGACCAGCACTCGTATGGCTTGTTGATGCTGGAGGGTTAGGATTAGTTGTTGCCTGGTTAATGGTTGCGATCTCCTTTATTGTTTTACGCAAGAAGAATCCTGACATGCACCGTCCATTCCGTCTTCGTGGTGGTGCGACCTTTGGATGGATTGCGGTATTGATGTCCATCGGAGTGTTTATTCTGTATATGCCTGGCATGCCATCAGCTCTTATTTGGCCTTACGAATGGATGATTATCGTATTATGGGCAGGTTTAGGTATGATTTTGTATAAAATTTCCATGTCCAAATATGGGAAAAAATCATCGAATCAACATTTGAATAGAGAGATTGCAAAAGTAATGAAGTTTGATGACCGAACAGAAAAACTGGAAAAAATTAAGTAATCTAAAAAAAGAGATTGTTTTACAAGTAGTATTGTAGAACAATCTCTTAATTATTTTAGTCCTTCTTCCACACATTCGAATCTATTAAGTTGGGCGGTCTGTCTCCATTCAACCCTGCATCCAGATTGCGGGCTGCCAGTTGAGACATCTTAAGTTCTGTCTCGTATGTGGATGAGCCAATATGAGGCAATGTGACAACGTTTTTCATCTTTAATAACGGATTATTAGGTTCAACGGGTTCCTTTTCAAATACATCTAGTCCGGCTGCAGCAATTTCCCCGTTTTGAAGAGCGTCAATTAAATCTTGTTCTACGATTGTTTTCCCGCGTGAGCCATTGATAAAGATAGCTGATTTTTTCATTAACTGAAATTCTCTTTTTCCGATGAGTTGTTCCGTTTCTGGTGTTAAAGGTGTCATCAAGCAAACAAAATCCGATTGTGTCAGCAATTCAACCATCGAACAATAGGATGCATTGTATTGTTGTTCAGCTTCAGGCTTTTTTGTTCGTGTGTGATACAAAATATTCATATCAAAACCATGAAATGCTCGTTTAGCGATCGCTTGGCCGATTCTGCCCATTCCAATAATTCCTAATGTTTTATGGTGGACATCTGTTCCAAAATACGCTGTTTCCAACATTCCCGTCCAGTTTCCGGCTTTTACCCAATGATCCAGCTCAGGCATACGTCTTGCGGTAGAAATTAATAATCCAAAAATCGTATCAGCTACCGTGTCTGTTAAAATGCCAGGTGTATTGGTTGCCATAATATTGCGTTTACTCAGTTCTTCGATATCCAAATTATTGTATCCGACTGAGTTATTGCTAACAATTTTTAAGTGTGGTGCTTTGTCCAATAGTTCTTTATCGACTTCTAAAGACAAACCGATTATTCCTTCTGCTTCCTTCAGGTGGTTAAAAAAGTCTTGATTCGTTTTTGGATCAATATTTTTGAAAAAATGAACATCATATCTTTCTTTTAAATCTTCTACAACTGGCTGCTCGAGACGATTATATATAATTACTTTTTTCTTCATTCAGCTCCCCCTTCATTACCGTCATCTCATTTTAAACGTAGCTATAAATAGGGTGAATGTCAATATAAATAGAAATATTTGAAATATTATATTAATTGCATTGACACGGTAAAATATGTGTTTTATGATGAAAATAAAGGAATGTCGACAATCGACATGAGAGAAATGCATTTTTAAAAGGGGGAAACGCATATACATGAATGACTCCATTTTGCAGCAACCATTAAGCCACATCATTGCAGAAGAACTTAGACAACGTATATGGAGGAAAAAGATTGAGTTTGGTGATCGTTTGCTGGAGAGTGATTTGGCAGAAGATTTTGATGTTAGCCGTAGTACGATAAGGGAAGCTTTGAAAATACTCGAACATGAATCATTAGTAATTAATAAAGCTCGCAAAGGTACGTATGTCACTGACTTCTCAGAAAAGGATTTAGAGGAAATGATTGAACTGCGTACGTTATTAGAAGAACAGGCATTTATCCAGGCACTACCACATCTTGAATCAAAGCATTTTT
>NZ_JFBD01000128.1 GCF_000709085.1 Virgibacillus alimentarius
AAACAAACGAAGCATCTTTTTAATTTAAAAAGATGCTTCGTTTGTTTATTTCCCAAATTAGATTAAAAAACATATTATACAAATAGGTTGTTTTTCATAAGGAATAAATGTATTATTTACAGTAAATTACTAGGAATTATTAATATTATTTTGGAAAGGTTGGTATCCCGCATGAAGGTTGTGCAAAACATGACAGAATTAGTTGGTGAGACACCGATTGTAAGGTTAAATGAAATTGTACCTGATCATGCTGCAGAGGTTTTTGTGAAATTGGAATTTTATAATCCGAGTAAAAGTGTCAAAGACAGAGCTGCATATAATATGATTAAAGTAGCAGAAGAAGAAGGTATACTTACACCAGGAGATACTATTATTGAACCAACTAGCGGAAATACGGGAATTGGTTTAGCAATGACTGCAGCAGCTTGTGGTTATGAAGCTATTTTGGTAATGCCTGATAATAGCACAATGGAAAGAAGAAATATTTTACAGGCATATGGAGCTAAAGTAGTTTTAACCCCAAGTGAAGAAAAAATGCCAGGAGCAATAAAAAAAGCTAAAGAAATGCAACAGGAGATTCCGAGCAGTTTTATTCCTCAGCAATTTGAAAATCAAGCTAATCCCAATATTCATCGCTTCACAACCGCTAACGAAATTATTGAACAAATGAAAGGTGAGTTAGATGCTTTTGTTGCAACCTCTGGAACTGGCGGTACAATTACAGGAACAGGAGAAGTATTAAAGAAAAAAATACCAAAATTGCATATTACTGTCGTCGAGCCAAAAGGATCACCGGTTCTCTCAGGCGGTAAACCTGGAAAACATAAGCTCGTTGGAACGAGCCCTGGATTCATACCAGACATTTTAAATACTTCTGTCTATGATGAAATTATACAAATAGAGGATGAAGATGCAGTCGATATGTATAAAAAAGTTGCACGTAAAGAAGGGATTTTTGTTGGTCTGTCAGGAGCGTCTGCTATATTTGCAGCGATTGAAGTAGCTAAACGTATTGGAAAAGGTAAAAAAGTATTATGTATTGCACCTGATACTGGAGAACGTTATTTGAGCATGAATTTATTTGATGAATAATATAAAATTGCCCACATTAAACATTAAGTGGGCAAAACTCTTATTTACTGTTTTTTATAATTTCTCTTTTAACTTCCCAATAATAAACTTGCGGAAGTCCAAGGTGTATCCAATAATCATGTAACAAAGACGCTCCAATAAATATAACCATTTGCCAATCAACGTTTTTCACTGAATCATCCTTTTTATTATTAAGTGTATTTATGTACATACTTGTTTTAGTACTTAAACGCATGAACTATTTTAGTACTAAACATGAATGGGATTCGAACTCCATTACAGGTACACGATTATAGTAAATGTAGCGCTCTGAGAGAACGATTGGACGATTTGAAAGAGTTTTGAGACGATAAAGGAATATAAAATAGGAGAAAATTTAAAACAACTGATTAAGGAATGATTGAAGTGGATCGTAAATTAGTGAAACAACAAATCAATAAATGTCCGATTGGTGAATTAAATAGGTGGAGAAAACATGCTGTAAAATGCCTGAATTATTTTTTAAAGTACAGGGATGAATTTGAGATACAGGAATGTAACTTTGTGATCTCACATATTGACAAAAGATTAAAAGAAATTGAAGGAGAAATCAAATAAACATAGAGGTAAAGGGAATGGAGAGGAAGCGATTTTACTGAAACCTTTTACTTTCTTTATCCAAGTTTACATAATATATATTATAGGAAGTTAAAGAGATATTCATCTCAGATTAAAGTATACTTGTGATAGTGAGATATTTTAGAAAAAAGGTTTCGATTTGTATGCTTTTAATTATTTGCTGTTTTTGATTTATTATAATTTAAATATTTTTCTACCGTAAGCTAGCGGAACTGCTATATGATAACAAATACTTTTTTCTACCTTAGCATTGCCATTTCGCATTCATAAATAAGACCTCAAATGTTGATTAAGTCATCGATTTATATGTTTCTATTTATTTTGGAATGTGATCTAATTCACATTATTATTTATTATTGATGAATGCTCAATTTCATTTTTCGTTTAATATTTTGTCAATCTCTTCAATTCACCCTATATCATATTTCTCCATTAACTGGTCTCTTCGGTCGCTTACTTTGTTATAAGCTCTTCTTTTTTCTCTTAATTTTATTTTTGCAATAAGCATAATATCAAGTTCATCTTTTTTTCGTTGGCTAAAAGCATATACGTCTTAACTTGTGCGTGGATATGGTAATTAGTGGACGGGTTCAAGGAGTTGGTTTTCGATATGCTACTCAACAGAAGGCAATAGAATATGGTTTAGATGGCTGGGTTCAAAATAACTTCGAGGGTACAGTTGAGTTAGAAATTGAAGGGACAGAAGAAAAGCTTTATGCTTTTATCGATGAAATGAAATCCGGATATAATCCAGTTATTCGCATAGATCATATCGAAAAGCAAATAAACGAGGAAGCTAAAGGTTATAAACGCTTTTCTATTAAATAATCATTATAAATCAAGCCACTACCTTTCTAAAATAAAAGTAGTGGCTTTGTTTTATTGTTCTTCAAAAAACTTCCTATTTAAAGCAATATATTCAGTTTCTTCAGCAGGTACCTCATCTTCCATGAAGATAGCTTCAACAGGACATACTGCTTCACATGCTCCGCAATCGATACAAATATCAGGATCTATGTAAAACATGTCTTCTCCTTCTTCTATACAATCAACAGGACAAACTTCTACACATTCGCCTGACTTTTCATCTTTACAAGGTGATGTAATTACAAATGCCAAGTAAATCTCCTCCCTTTCTTAACTATCGTGATGTAATTTATGCCATGTCATGGAATGAATTTATATCCTATTATAACGCATTCACATCCAGAAATGAAAGATTTTATATTAATTTTAATACTATACTATATTCCACACTTAGGCAAGACCGTTACCAAAACCGTCATAAGTGTTATTTGATTTATTCTTTTTTTGGAGTTTAGAACATACTATTTACTACTCAGTTTATTATAAGGAGGAAATTCATGGAGGTTTTAGTTCGATTAAATGATACTTTGAGGTATTACAGTCAATTGTTTGACATTCCGTTGCTATTGATCGAAAAGTCGAATCCGCAAATAGCCTCAAATCAATTAAAATCAGGCGATTCCATTCAAATTCCAGGATATGTATTAAATAAATATACAGTTAATAGAAACGATACATTACGTGAAATCGCCGTCCAGCACAACCTTTCTCTCGATTGCTTACAATTAATTAATCAATTAACAAATACAAACGATTTAAAAAAAGACCAAACGATTTACTTACCGAAACGTGTAAACGACTTTATTATTTCCGATATTGATCATTATACGTATGATAAAATGCAAAATGATCTAAAACAACTTCAACAATTATATCCTTTTATTTTTACTCAAACGATCGGATATTCTGTAATGGGAAAAAAACTTGTTGAAGTACAAATAGGAAGTGGAGATAAAAAAACGCATTTAAATGGCTCGTTTCATGCCAATGAATGGATAACAACATCTGTGATTATGAAATTTGTAAATGAATATGCTTTATCTCTTACTAATAATAAGCAAGTAAAGGGAATTTCTACGCTCCCCTTATTTCAGGATACGACGCTTTCTCTTGTCCCAATGGTCAATCCAGATGGAGTTAATCTTGTATTAAAAGGTTCGTCCGAAAGTGGTAAATACAAGAAAGAAGTATTAGCGATGAATAAGCAAAGTGAGAATTTTTCAAACTGGAAGGCAAATATAAGAGGTGTTGATTTAAATAAACAATATCCGGCGAATTGGGGGATGGAAGCAAAGCGTAAGCCTGCCTCTCCGGCACCGAGAGATTTTCCTGGAATAAAGCCATTAACCGAACCTGAGGCAATTACCATGGCAAACCTGGCTAAGGAAAGAAATTTTGCTAGAATAAATGCATTTCATACACAGGGAGAAGAAATTTACTGGGGATTCAAGGGATTTGAACCATCTATATCTAAACGTATTGCAGGTGAATATGCACGTGTGAGTGGTTATAAACCTATAGGTGAATTAGACAATTATGCTGGTTATAAAGATTGGTTTGTAAAAAAATTTCAAAAACCCGGATTTACTATTGAATTGGGTAAAGGCGTGAACCCTTTACCCATTAAGCAATTTTCGGCTATTTATGAAAGGAATGTAGGAATTATGCTAGCGAATTTATACCTTTAAATAAATCTTATTGTTATATTAAAAAATAACAGGATAAATCACCTGTTATTTTTTAATTCCTTAAAATAGTCTTTAAGGTATCCACCTATTCGTTTGCTATTGTCTATAATAAAATAAAATTCATCTGTTTCATTTTTCACATCATATATTTTTCCGGGGGTTAATTTATTGTGTACGATAAATCGTTTTGCATCTGTGTGCACACATTCTATTTGTTTTATTGTTTCTGTGTTCTCCCAATTTAAATGGATCATGTTTATCTCCTTTTTTGTAGTTTACATAATATAATTATCGAAAATAATCAATCAAATAGATATAAATAGTTCTTATAGCCTTCTTCTGCCATTTTTTCTTTAGGGATAAAACGCATGGCTGCAGAATTCATACAATAGCGCAAGCCCCCCCGATCAACTGGTCCATCATTAAAAACATGACCAAGATGTGAATCGGATCTCCTGCTTCTGACTTCTGTACGAATCATACCATGGCTGGAATCTGTCTTTTCCGTTAGCTGGTATTTATCCACGGGTTTAGTAAAGCTTGGCCATCCACAATTTGCGTCAAATTTATCTTTGGAAGTGAATAAAACTTCTCCTGATATAATATCTACATAAATACCTTCTTCCTCGTTATCCCAATACTCATTGTGAAAAGGCTTTTCCGTACCGTTTTCTTGGGTTACGTGATATTGTATTGGTGTTAGTTGCTCTTTTAAATTTGCTTTATTAAATTTTGGTTGCCAATTATTTTTGAGGAAATCTTCCCGCCCGGATCCTTTTTTATATAAACGATAATGAAATGACTGTTTCTTATAATAATCTTGATGAGCTTCTTCAGCTTTGTAAAATGGTTTGGCAGGAAGAATTTTTGTTGCAATTGGATTTTTAAACTTGCCACTTTTTTCCAATTTTTGTTTTGATTCTTCTGCAATCCGTTTTTGTTCTTCATTATGATAAAAAATAACTGTTTGGTAGGACTCTCCTCTATCATGAAACTGTCCACCTGGATCTGTGGGGTCGATTTGCTGCCAGAATGTATTGACCAATTCTTGATAAGGCATTGTTTTTGGATCAAAGGCAATTTGAACTGCTTCAACGTGTCCTGTCGTATTTGAACAAACTTGCTCATATGTTGGATTTTCTATTTCACCTCCTGTATATCCAGAGATGACTTCTACCACACCTGGACGCTCATCGAATGGTTCTACCATACACCAAAAACATCCACCAGCAAAAGTTGCCAATTCATGATTATTAGCCATGTTCTTTACCTCCAGTACTGTATTCTTTACTGTCTATTTTTCAGGTTATAGTTGGAAAAATCAAGTGGTGTGACTTACGATTGTTTTAAATAAATAATTTGGGTGTTGATTCACCACTTATACGTTTTTGTTGATTTGGGTACCCCTTCTCTTTTCGATATGTTGTTTGATCGTTTGTAACCTTATTACTGCTCTCCATGATTTCTTTATTATCTTCAAGGCTCTCAAGACTTTCTGCTTCAATACTTTCAGAATCTTCAACCTCTTTAAAAGCTTTTAACATTCTATACATGGCAGGAAGGTTTTTGACCATTGGCCCGTATTGTTGAACAATTGGAGCTGTTGATTGTACGACACCTAACACTTGCTGTACATTATTTAATGTTTTTGATAAGCCGCCTACTCCTTTTTGCATTAATGGCTGCATTTTGTTTTGTATATGATTCCTATTTGGCATTCTATTTAAACCGGGATTCGGTGGTATCGTATGAATAGCATTAGAGTGATAGTTTCTTGGACCTTGCATTGGATAAACCATAAGATCCTCCTTTCAAAAAGTAATGCTCTAGATAGCTTACGTTTATTAATTGAAAAGAGTGTAGGCTAAGGACATCTCTTCAATATTTCCCGGGCAACCGCAGAAATATACAAGAAACCAAGCTTTTTTCCACCTTTTTCAATATTATAACGAAATTTATCGAACAAGGCTTTCGTCTCTCCTTCTCCTGTTCAATCCGGTTTAACTTTGACCGAATGAAAAGGCAAGCTTTGATCCTTTATGAGAAGGAGTTATTTGTAATTTTGCATGGATTTCATTTTTTAAATATGGAACATGAGAAATAATTCCAAGTAATCGATTGCTGTCTTGTAAACTTTTCAAACAATCAATCGCCTGTTGTAAGGAGACTTCGTCTAATGTTCCAAACCCCTCATCAATAAATAATGTGTCCAACTGAACTCCGCCTGAATGACTTTGTACAACATCCGCAAGACCTAAAGCAAGACTTAGAGCAGCTTTAAATCCTTCACCTCCGGATAATGTTTTAACAGACCGCTTAAGCCCTGTATGGTGATCAAACACTTCAAGATCTAACCCACTTTGAGCCCCCCTCTTGGCAACCTGTCCACTGCGCATTAGCTGATATCTGTTTTCAGTCATTTGGTTTAATCGAATATTTGCCTGTAATAGAATTTCATCTAAGAATGAGGCTAATACATAACGTTCAAACGAAAGTTTTAAAGAATTATTTCCATGAGCTAATTCGGCTAACTCACCGATCATATAGTATTCCTCTTCTAATTCCTTTTGATGCTTTAATTCTCGATTAATATGTTTAAGAATACTCTCATCATTGGTCAGCTTTAATTTCAAGGCATAGAGATGGTCATTGATCGTCTGTAATTGGTTTTGTTTCGTATCAACTAATTCCGATAGTTGGTGCAGATCGGGGCGTGTCATATTGTTGGTTTGAAGCAATAATTCTTGTAAACGAAGATTAATTTGCTTCATTCTGTGCTCAAAACGCTGTATTTCTTCCTCGATAACCGATTGTTTCTCAAGAGGCATTTTTGCTTTCTGATAGGCTTCGGCTGATGCAAATCCTTTAGCTTTCATAGTATCATTAAATTGCAGTTGTTGGGATTCATAATTCGTTTTTTTGTTTTTTTCAAATAAGACCAGCTGATCAACAATCGTAGTTTCTTTTTGTAATAATTCATAAGTTGCTTGGTATTTTTGTTTGGTTTCCTCCCAGCGCTTTACCATATGGTCCAATTGGTTCTCTTTATCTGCTATTTGTTGCTTAAAACGTTTAACATCATTGATATCCTGAGGAAGTTGCTTTGCTAATACGTCTAATTGTGTATTTAATTTTATAGCATCATCATTTGCCCTTTGATACTTATTAACGTATTGATCAAACGTTTGTTTAAGATCCCCTATCCGTTGTCTATACTGCATTTTTTGAGTTTTCAATGTTTGAATTCGCTCTAAATCCTGTGTGAGTTTTTTAAGGTTTATTTCATGACTGATGATAGAATTTTGAAGCTGTTTGATTAAATGGCTAATGGATTCTTGGTCAAGACTTGGCAGTGTATCTTCAAGTTCCTTATAAAGCTTATTAACCGTTGCGCGTTGACTTTGCCCTTTTGACTTACAATCACTAAAATTTTGGTGTAATGCTAAAAATGATTGCTCTTCATCTTGAAGTTTTTGCTTTAGTTGTTTTATATTTATTTGAATTGATTGATGTTCTTGTTCTGCTTTATTAGGATGTTCCATAGAACCGCAGACAGGACAAGGAGATCCATATTCTAAATGTTGTGCTATATATGCCGCATAATGGAGCTTTTGTTGGTCTTCAGCCTTTTCATACGCTTCTTTAAGCTGATTTACTATTTCTTGTTTTTCGATATATTGTTTTTTAAGTATTTGATAATTATTGCGCAACTCATTTAAGTACTGATTTTCTTTAAAGAGGTCTGTCAGCTTTTTGACCTTATCTTTGATTTTTTCCAGTACATCTTTTTCTTGATAATAGTCCTTAGTTAGATCTTGCTCTTCACCAAGCTTCTGCTCGATGCCCTCTAGTTTTTTTTCAGTTTCTTGAAGTTTTTTTTCAGCATTATCCATTTGTTTTTTGTCTTTTTCTTTTATGTTCGTAGCTTGTATTGCTTTATCTTGCAATTCCAGGTAATGATTAACTTGGTCTAATTGTTGTTTCATATTGTTGATAGCTTCTTTTAATTTCTCTCGTTTATCGCTAAGGGATTCTTCCTCTTCATGGTGTTTTCGAATATTTTCAAAATCAAGGTTTATTTGAGTTATTTTTTCTTGTTGTTTTTGTAATTCATTTTGTTGTTCGATCCATTCCTTCTTTCTTGCTCTCATTTGTTCTTCAAAAGGAATAATTTCCTGTGCTCGTTTTGCAGATTGAAGTTGTTCTTTCATTTGTTCTATTGAGTCTAATTGATCACTTAATGCCGTCTTATCTTTTTTTAGTTGTTCCTGCTCCTTAAATTTTTCTTCAACTATTCTACCTTCATTGAGCTGATTTTGAGCATTTATCAGTGCTTGTTCCTGGGTGGATTTTTGTTTTTCTTCATCTGCAATTTTTTCCTTTGTAAGACGGATTTCTTCGCGTAATTTTTCTATGATAAAATGAATAGAATTGTTTTCTAAAGAGTGCTCTTCCTCCCTATTTGAATGATACTCCCAGTTTATTTTAGCTATTTCGTGTTGAATATTATAATCTAAATGATTGATTTTCTCTTTTAATTCTTTTGATTCTAACTTTAATTCTTCTGTTATTTTTTCATAAAAATACGTATGAAAGATTTTTTGTAAAATCGATTCTCTTTCTTTGCTGTTTTCAGAGATTAACTTACGAAATTCCCCTTGAGGGATGAGCACCATTTTACAAAATTGTTCATAATCAAACCCTAATTTTGTTTCGATTGTTTCATTGACTTCTTTGATTCTGGCAGTGATCAGTTCCTTTTTGCCATCTATCATTTCGTACAGTGTTGCTTTTGCTGGTTCATCTGTATATCCATCGCCACGTTCTTTCTTTTTTAGCTGTCTTGGCTGTCTGATAATCTCATATTCTTGATTATGGAGTGAAAAGCGATACTTTACTTTGGTTGGATCATCAACACTAGCGAAATGACTGCGCAAGGAATCTTGATCACGGTCAGATCCACTCGCCCGTCCATAAAGAGCATAGCATATCGCATCAAATATTGTTGTTTTGCCCGCACCGGTGGGCCCTGTAATAAGAAAAATGGATTCTTCTCCAAGCTCATCAAAATGAATCGTTTGTTTTTCCAAATATGGTCCAAAAGCTGTTAACTCTAAAGTAATCGCTCGCATGTTATTCCCCTCTTTCTCTTTCTAGAACTTTTGAAATGACATGGTTTATTTGTTGAATTTTTTCTTCGGAAATTGTTACACCTTTTATTTCCTCATAAAAGGAAGAAAATAATTCTGTATGTGACTGTGATTGCCTTTTTTGGATTTTCTGTAAATCTAGTAAACTAGTTTTTGAAGATAATCCTTTTCTTTCTAAGCGTAAAATATTTGGATAAACGCTTCTTAACTTATTCATTGGATCAATGATTTCCCCAGTATCCAGCAAACGTATATGCAAAAAATCCATATGATTATCAATAGGGTGTTCCAGTAATTCCTCAAAATATCCTTCGATCACTTTCATGTCGTGTTTTGGTATTAGAGGAATCATTTCTAGCTGGCAGTTACCTTTTTTATCAAGATCAATCATTGTTACAGATTTTTTGTGGTTTGCTTCAGAAAAAGAGTATTTTAATATAGAGCCGCTATAACGTATTACATCGCTTTTAACACGCTGGGCTTGATGTAAATGCCCCATTGCTACATAAGTAAAGTCATAAAATAAAGATGCATCGATATAAGGTGTACCACCAATCATTGATAAACGTTCTTCAGACTCTGACTCCATCCCTCCAGCTAAGAATGCATGTCCAACAAAAATATGACGCTCATTCATATCATTATTTTCTTTAATATAACCTATTATTTTCTCCATTGCAGATTGATGGGAATGAATAGATTCATCTTGAAATAATACCCGAGCTTCAGAAGGTTCGATATATGGAATCAGATGAAAATAAACGGGGCCATATTCATCGTTAAGTATAATTGGCTGTAGATCTGGACGGAGTTTTGTTTCGATATATAGATTCTGCGTCCGAAAGAGCTGATTTCCAAACTCTAATCGATCAGGACTATCATGGTTACCAGCAATTGCAAGTACTGGTGTTTTTAATTCTGTTATTAATGATGTCAATATATGGTTTAAAAGTTCCACTGCTTCTTTTGGCGGAACAGCTCTATCGTATATATCACCAGCAATAATGACTGCATCTGGTTTTTCATTTTTCACAATTTGTAAAAATTGAGTTAAAATAAATTCTTGTTCCCCTGTCATATGAACATTATTGACGATTTTGCCTAAATGCCAGTCAGCGGTATGTAATATCTTCATTTGTCTCCTCCTTGTTCCCTTATTCTAACATGGTTCAATTAAATAAAAGGCCCTGGAAATTTCCAGAGCCTTTTAATCTTCATTTGATAAATAAATATCCCACAATTCATCAAAGACGGTAAGTGCATTTGTAAAGGGGCTGTTCCACTCCAAATAATTGCTGACTTCATTATAATTCGTAGCATGTTTTGGAAAATTTTGATCCAAATAAACCCAGTCTGCCAGCCGGCTCTGATCGTCTGGCTGGACCTTGCCGCGATAAGTTAATAAAAATTGATAAAATGATCTCATAAAAATCCCCCTATTTATTGAAATTCATCGTTTTCCATAAATTCTTTATGTTTTCGCTGTTTTTTACGGTAAACGATAGCGGATAAATAAATACTAATTTCATAGAGAATAAATAATGGGATTGCCACGACAATTTGTAAAATAACATCTGGCGGAGTTACAACGGCTCCAATAATAACTAAAATAAAATAAGCATACTTTCTTGTTTTTTTCATGAAATCTGGTGTGATAATTCCTAAACTTGTTAAAAACATAGCAATGATAGGAATTTCAAATAGAACTGCAAATGGTAATGTGATCCGTATTAAAAACCTAAAGTATTTATCAACCGTAAATAATTCATTAAACATTCCATCATTCAGCGAAAGCAAGAATGGAAGAATAAGTTCAATAAAAATAAAATAACCAAAAGCTAGACCACCTATAAATAAAAAGAAAATAGCAGGTATATAAGATAAAGAAGCTTTTCTTTCGGTTGGTGTCAATCCAGGCTTTATAAATAACCATATCTGTAAGCTAAGAATAGGAAGTGTCCCAACAATAGCAATTAAACCAGCCATGGTGAAATAGACCCAAATTATATCTCCGGGACTTGTTACATTTAATTCAAATTCCAAATCATTGACGAAAAATCCATATATATCTTTTACAAAGACGAACCCAATAATAAATAGAAGGACAAAAAGAATAGCCGTTATAATAAGCCGGTTTCTTAATTCTGATATATGACCAGTTACATGCATTTCTTTCTCTTGATCAATTTTGCGAGCAGCCATTATTTTATACTCCCTTACAGTAGATATAAGCGAAAAAGAAGGTGTAAGGTAAATGCCCTTACACCTTCGGAAAATAAAATATTAGTTGTTATCTTTATTATTTGTTTTATCATCACCGACAATATCATTTGTAGCTTTTTTAAATTCCTTTAATGAGCTTCCAAATGCTTTTCCGATTTCTGGTAATTTCGCCGGGCCGAATATTATTAAGGCAAGAATAAGTATTAATATTAACCCGGGGATTCCGATATTGCTAAACATAATTATCACTCCGCAATATTATTTATTTTCTTCCCCTTTAACGATGTTTTTTGCATCTTTTATTTCATCGGTGACATCACTGGTTAAATCATGTGCTGATTTCTTAAATTCACGTAATGTTTGTCCAGCTGCTTTACCAATCTCAGGCAGCTTTTTGGGACCAAAAATAACCAAAGCAATAACTAAGATTAATATTAAACCTGGAAAACCTATATTAGTAAACATATGACACCTTCTTTATAAGATATATTTATTATAATACATTTTGTGAAAATATACATCAGAACATTGAAAAGGACATAAAATGTTCTTAAATTTAGTGTATGTATTTCGGCAAAATCTACACTTAGTTTAACATGTTTTTAGTCCATTTAACAACTTATACTTGTGTTGCTTTTTCATATTCTGCTGGACTATTCATATTAAAAAAATGCTTTTGTAATAATTCCTCAGGAAGAGTTCCGAAGTCACTTACATAATTCACCCTTATATCATCAAAGAAACCTTTTACTTTCAAGTTGTTTTTTTCTAGATGTGCTTGGATAACTGGTAAAGCCCTTCTTGTATAAATACCAGAGAGCGGATGCATGTGATTATTATAAATAGGAACAACAGCATCATCATGATCCAGTTGATTTAATAAAAAGTGATAAATGTCCTTGCTTATGAATGGCATATCACAAGCGGCAATTATATAAGCGTTGGCATCGATATGGTATAAAGCTGTCTCTAGTCCAGCTAAAGGTCCTTTATCGATATACCTGTCACTGCATAGCTTTACACCTAAAAATTCGTATAATGAAGGTTCATTTGCAACGATCATGACGTTATCACTACAATGTTGGAGCTCTTCTAGAATATGTTTAATGACAGGCTTATGATTAATTTCTAAAAGTGATTTATTTGTACCCATTCTTGAGGATTTCCCCCCTGAGAGTATAACCCCGCAAACTTCCATATTATCTCCTCACTATATTTTATTTACGGTCATATTGTAAAAAATAATAATCATACGGGTTTTTTTCGCCTTTTTCTTTTATACTTAATTTCCATTCTTCCTCTTTAAAATCGGGAAAATAAGTATCACCATTAAACGACTCATCAATCCATGTAATATACATTCGATCTGCAAATGGGAGCGCTTGTTTAAAAATATTACCCCCTCCGATAATAAAAAATTCCGTATTTGGATTTTCTTCATTCCATTGCAATACAGTTTTTAAGTCATTTATTACCTCAATACCTTCTGGGAATTGATATTGCTTACGTGTGAGCACAATATTTCTGCGATTTGGTAAAACTTTACCGATCGAATCATACGTTCTCCTTCCCATAATCACATTATGGCCTGTTGTTTTTTCTTTAAAAAATCTAAGATCTTTTGGTAAGTGCCATGGCATACCATTTTCAAACCCAATTACATGATTGCGATCCATAGCAACAAGCAATGAAATCATCTTCTAGACCTCCTTCGTTTTGATGAAGAATCAAAATTTTTTCACTGTTATACAGCAATCGGCGCTTTAATTGCTGGATGTGGATGGTAATCTGATATAGATAAATCAGACACTTCAAAGTCAAAAATAGATTCCTTATCTTTATTAATATGAAGTGTAGGTAAATTTCTTAAATCACGCTTAAGTTGAGTCTTAACTTGCCCAATGTGATTTGTATAAATGTGTGCATCCCCTAATGTATGAATAAATTCTCCTACTTCTAACTTGCATTCATGTGCAATTAAAGATATTAATAAGGCATAGCTTGCAATATTAAACGGCACACCTAAGAAAATGTCGGCACTACGCTGATATAATTGACAAGAAAGCTTCCCGTCAGCAACATAAAATTGAAACAATGTATGACATGGAGGCAGTGCCATTTGTGGAATATCAGCAGGGTTCCAAGCGGTTACAATATGTCTTCTAGAGTCAGGGTTTGAGCGAATTGAAGCTATTACTTCTTTGAGTTGGTCAATTGTTTTATTATTGGTTGTTTGCCAACTACGCCACTGTTTTCCGTATACAAACCCCAGATCACCGAATTTCTTAGCAAAATGGTCGTCTTCCAGGACCTTTTCTTTAAAGATGTTCATCTGCTGTTCGTATTTTTCTTTGAATACGGGGTCTTGCTGACTCCGAATACCGAAATTATCCATGTTTGGTCCTTTGTATTCATCACTTTCAACCCACTTTTTAAATGCCCACTCGTTCCAAATATTATTCTTATTTTCCAATAAAAAGCGAATGTTCGTATCACCTTTAATAAACCACAAAAGTTCACTTGCTACTAACCGGAAAGGTATTTTCTTTGTCGTTAACAAAGGAAATCCTTCACTTAAATTAAAACGCATTTGATGTCCAAAAACTGAATAGGTCCCTGTATTAGTACGATCATCTTTCTTAGTTCCATTTTCTAAAATATATCTGCATAAATTTAAATAAGCTTGTTCACCTGTAGTCATACTATCCCTCCAAGTATAAATTATATTACAAGGTATATCATTCAACAATCCATTTTCTGCATAAAGTCTAACATAGTTTGACAAGAAAAAGTTTAATAATTAAAAACAAGTAAGGAGAGTGCATGCCTTACTTGTTTTTAGAATATACGGTATTCGTTAGAGGTGTTTCTCGCTAAAATAAACCGATAACTTTTCCATCATTCGTAACGTCCATGTTTAAAGCAGCTGGATTTTCAGGAAGTCCTGGCATTGTCATCATTTCACCAGTTAGTACAATAATAAACCCTGCACCGATAGAGGGGCGTAATTCTCGGATTGTAATTGTAAATCCCTTAGGTCGACCCAATAAAGAAGGGTCGTCTGATAATGAATATTGTGTTTTCGCCATACACACAGGTAGGTTTCCCCAACCTTCTTTTTCATAAAATGCTATTTGTTTTTTTGCTTGGGCAGATAATTCAATATCTCTTGCACCGTATATTTTTTGTGCAATTTTTCTTATTTTGGTTTCTAACGAATCTTCTAGCGCATAAACGTACTGAAAATTCCTTTTAGCGGAATCTATTTTATTAATTAATTTTTCAGCAAGTTCTATTCCACCTTCTCCTCCGTGCGCCCATACGTCGGTTAATGCAACATCCACATTTCTTGATTCACACCAGCTTTGAATAAAATCTGTTTCTGCCTCCGTATCAGTCGGGAATTTATTAATAGCAACGACATATGGCAGACCAAATTCCTCTATTGTTTCTATATGTTTTTTAAGATTCTCCATACCGGCTTTAAGTGCATCAGCACTTTCTGCTGTTAATTGATCAACTGGTACACCACCATGCATTTTTAATGCGCGGACAGTAGCAACAATAACAACTGCCTCTGTATTTATGTTACCGGCACGAGACTTTATATCTAAAAATTTTTCCGCTCCAAGGTCAGCTCCAAATCCAGCTTCTGTAACAACATAATCCCCTAACTTGGAAGCTGTTTTTGTGGCCATGATACTGTTGCAACCGTGTGCTATATTAGCAAATGGCCCCCCGTGAATAATAGCGGGTGTATTTTCAATCGTTTGTACTAAGTTAGGCTTTAAAGCATCTTTTAGTAAAACTGTTAAAGCTCCTTCTGCATTTAAATCATGAGCTGTAATTGGTTTTTCATCATATGTGAAACCAATTACGATTCGAGATAATCTTTCCTTTAAATCTGCTAAACTCGTTGACAGGCAAAGGATAGCCATTATTTCTGAGGCTACTGATATATTAAAACCATCTTCTCGGGGAACCCCGCGGGTTGGCCCCCCTAGCCCAACTACAATTTGCCTTAAAGCACGATCATTCATATCCATTACACGTTTCCATTCGATTCTTCTTGGATCAATGTTCAATTCGTTTCCCCGATGAATATGATTATCGATTATGGCAGACAAAGCATTATTTGCGCTTGTAATAGCGTGTAAATCACCAGTGAAATGCAGGTTAATATCTTCCATTGGGAGTACTTGGGAGTAGCCGCCTCCGGCTGCCCCTCCTTTCATTCCCATAACAGGGCCAAGAGAAGGTTCACGTAATGCAATTACAGTTTTTTTACCAATTTTATTTAGTGCTTGTCCAAGTCCGACCGTTACTGTGGATTTTCCTTCACCGGCTGGAGTTGGATTAATGGAGGTTACTAAAATAATTTTACCGTCTAGCCTATCTGATGAATTATCAAACAGCTTTTCTGATAATTTAGCTTTCGTATGACCAATAGGCTCCCAGTCAGTTTCGGTTAAGTTGAGTTCTTCGGCAATCTCACTAATGGGTTTCAGTTTTGCTTGTTGAGCAATTTGTATATCTGTATTCATCACTCCACCCCTTTATCCAATATATATTTATTGTAACTGATTATGGAATTTTTTACACCAATTGTGTGTGAACACGCTTACACTTTATAGTACATTTTATTAAAAATATCGATGGAATATGTGCTAGGACGGATAATTCTTGATGTTTAATCCTTGACTGACATAGTAAAATAGGCTATATTAGACACAAGCAAAGAAGATGTATGGAATCATTAAAGACAAGTAGCTTCAAGTGGAAGTGGATGTAATAGTGATCCCACCTTCTAGTTTGAGGCTGCTTTTTTGATATTCTAGTGATCTGCTTTGTATTAACACGTTTTACGTGAAAGTTTTTAGGAGGATTAAGTACATGGAAAACGGAGTAGTAAAATGGTTTAACGCAGAAAAAGGGTATGGTTTCATTCAAGTTGAAGATGGAGACGATGTATTCGTACACTATTCAGCTATTCAAGAAGAAGGCTTTAAATCTTTAGAAGAAGGCCAACAAGTTACGTTTGAAATTGTGGAAGGCGAACGTGGCCCGCAAGCAGCAAATGTAGTTAAACAATAACAAAGATTATAATAATAGCGGTAATCTTATGGATTACCGCTTTTTTTTGATGTTTCTTTTATGACCTGATAGCTAATGCCTTTTCTTCACTTGGAATTCTTATTCGTAATAAAAGCAGATGAAGTATCGGGAAGATAACGGAAGTAATATATGCGCCAAATAATAAAGGAATAACAAATAATTCAATTGCCACAATAATATAATTTGGGTGTTTTACATATTTGTATGGCCCTTTTTTTATTAATGCTACTCTTGGCAAAACGATTATTTTTGTATTCCAAAATCTGCCTAATGTTGTTATACACCATACTCTTCCTAATTGAGCTGCAATAAAAATAGAGAATAAATATACGTTTAATGAATGTGCTTGATCACTTTGAAAACCAACTTCCAGCATAATTGATAAGAAAAATAAACAATGCAATAACACAAACCATTTATAATGTTCTTCTCCGATTTTTACTCCCCCTTTTGCCATCATCCATTTTTCGTTACTGTTTGCAATTTTTATTTCTACCAGCCGTTGGGTAATAATAAATAGAATCAAACCCCACATCCATACTGCCATTCAATTCCACTCCAATAACAATAATTCTGAACTAAAACCAGGTCCTAGAGCACATAATATACTCTGTTCCTTTTGATTTACACTTTCCTTCATCCATTCAAGCAATACGTACAAGACAGTTGCTGAAGACATATTTCCGTGATTTGCTAACACGTTATGGGAATGCTTCATTTTTGTTTTAGACATATTTAAAACTTCTTCCATTGCCTCTAAAACTTTTTTACCGCCCGGATGGGCAATGATTGAATGTATTTGATGTCGGTCCAATTTAGACTTTTGAATAAAAGCGGTTATGTGATCTTTCCATAATGTTTTGACAAGCGAGGGAATACTTTTTGAAAAAATTACTTCTAACCCTCTTGTTGATATTTTCCATCCCATAATAGAAAGACTGTCTTTTTTTGTAAAAGAGCTTGTTTTAGTGATTTTTGGAGTTGTTTTTTTTCGGTGATTTAAATAAGGAGACCTTTCTCCCATAAGTAAGACTGCACCTATGCCATCTCCAAAAAGAGCTGTTCCAATTAAGTTGCTTTTTGAAAAATCATCTTTCTGAAAGGTGAGACTACATAGTTCACAACAAACAAGAAGAACACTTTTTTCTGGGTGGGCAGTTAACCAATCAAATGCACGTGCTAATCCGATGGCTCCCCCCGCACATCCTAATCCCCAAAGCGGCATCCGGTTAATATCTTCTCGGAAAGGCCGCTCATTTAATAAATGTGCATCAAGAGAGGGTGTTGCAATTCCAGTACTTGATACAAACATAATCATATCGATAGCATTGTATGGAATATCTTCGGTTAAAAATTCCTTGTTTGCTAGGCAATGATCGATTGCGTGCAGCGAATATTCTTTAGCACATTTTTGATATAAGTTATTTTTTTCTTCGAAGGTGTGAAGTTGCTTAAACCAATTTTCTTCGACTACTAATTGTCTTTCATTGATCTCTGCCCTGTCAAAAACGGGAAGTAATCGATTAATTTCTTTTTCTGGATAAGGAAAGATGTTTTTCACTAAGTTCTTAACCTTGTCTTGAGATATAACATGTTGCGGAATTCCTAAGCCAATAGAACTGATATAAGACATATATCCCAACCTCCTCCTTAGATGTCCTCCTTGTAATTTATCTTGTTTATTCTTCACGTAATGAGATAATTTTATCCTTTATTTCAAAAAATATACATTTTATTGTCACGTATCATTCACAAACTTTTCTAACCTAATGGTTAGAAAAATCTCATGAAAACAGTATACAAGCGTTATTGAAGACTTTGTGAATTCCTGTGAATTAAGACAAATTTTGCTTTCAATTTATGTATGATGAATGTAGGGTATACAACACAAAATTAAAGGGGTGAATGTAAGTCAAGAAAGACTTTACGAATGATGCAGGAAAGAATTAAAAAAGAAAGGAGAACTATTTTATGCCTAAAGCTCAAGTTAATCAGCAATCCCTAAAAAAAGATGCAAGTGAAGATAAAACTTCTTTAAAGGGTACTTTTGTTTCAGTAATGCTTTTAGGAGGTTTCATTATATTATCTTGGCTGGGAGTATGGGGCCTCTATATATCACGTTAGCGAAAAGGAGTTAAGAACCTATGAATATGCATAAATATGAAAAGATTTGGCTATTATTTGGAACTGCTACTTTACTTATTTTTCTAATCGTAGTTGGTATAAGTGCATTTTATATGGGAAATCAACCCCCCAGTTGCGCTGTTACATTAAATCCTGAAAAGGTTCACGCAACAGCACCATTTGATGATCCAGGTCTGAAAAAAATAGGTGATAACGAATATCAGCTTACCGTCGTTGCATCTGCTTTCAATTACGATGTCGGTACAGACGATAAAATTGTTCAAATTCCTAAAGGAGCAACAGTTCATTTTAATGCAACGACTACGGATGTTGTACATGGATTTGAATTAGCTGGAACGAATGTAAACATGATGCTTGAACCAGGGTATATCAGCACTTATACAAATACATTTAATAAAGCGGGAAAACACACCCTCTTATGTAACGAATATTGTGGTACAGGGCACCATTTAATGTCTGCAACAATTGAGGTGGTGGAATAATGATGAAGGTTATGAAGGGGATTCATTCTGCGGATGCTAAGTTAACTATGGCACATATGTATGTGGCTTTTTTTGCCCTTTTAATCGGAGCAACAGCGGGTTTAATGCAAACCCTTGTCCGGTCTGGGAAAGTTACATTGCCGGCAGGTATCGGCTATTATCAAATATTGACGCTTCACGGAGTTGTACTCGGACTTGTTTTAACAACCTTTTTTATATTAGGATTTTTGGTAGCTACACAAAGTAAAACAGCGGGAAAATACAGCTCAGGAGAACGTAAATGGGCTTGGGCTGGATTTTGGATGATGACAGCTGGAGTTGTAACTACAGCTACCTTCATTTTATTAAATGAAGCTTCTGTCCTTTATACGTTTTATGCACCTTTAAAAGCACATCCGGGCTTTTATATCGGGTTAGCATTAGTTATTATTGGAAGCTGGTTTGTAGGTTTTGTTATCTTCCATCGCCATGCACGATGGAGAAAAGAGAATCGCGGAGAGCGAACACCATTATTAAGTTATATGGCCGTTATAACCATGTTAATGTGGCAAATAGCAACATTAGGTGTTGCAGCGACTGTGTTACTGCAATTTCTGCCTTGGTCACTTGGATTCACAGAAACAATTGATGTGCTTGTAAGCCGTACATTATTCTGGTATTTTGGTCATCCACTCGTCTATTTTTGGTTACTGCCTGCTTATATGGCCTGGTATGCCATTATTCCTAAAATAGTAGGCGGAAAAATTTTTTCAGATTCCTTAGCACGGTTATCGTTTATTTTGCTCTTATTATTTTCTATTCCAGTAGGATTCCATCATCAGTTAACAGAACCTGGTATTGATCCATTCTGGAAATATCTTCAGGTTGTATTAACGTTCCTAGTTGTAATCCCATCTCTGATGACTGCATTTTCTTTATTTGCTACCTTTGAAGCTAGAGGTCGTGAGTTAGGTGCAAAAGGTTTATTTGGCTGGCTTAAGAAGATGCCTTGGAAAGATGTTCGCTTTTTAGCTCCATTTATCGGTATGGTTTGGTTTATACCAGGTGGTGCTGGCGGGATTATCAACGCATCCAACCAAATGAACCAAGTTGTGCATAACACAATATGGGTAACAGGGCATTTTCATTTAACCGCGGCCACTTCTGTTATTTTAACATTTTTTGGAATAGCTTACTGGTTAATCCCTTCCATGACCGGCCGGAAATTAACTGCAAAAATGAATAAGTGGGGAATTATTCAAACTATTGTCTGGTCTGTTGGTATGGCTATAATGTCAGGGGCTATGCACTGGCAAGGTTTGCTTGGTGGCCCACGTCGTTCTGCTTATTCCGAGTATGCGGGTAATGCTGATACAGCAAGTTGGGGTGCTTATCAAATTGCACAGGCTATTGGCGGATCGATTCTTTTTATCGGTATGATTATCATGTTGGTTATTTTTGTTAATTTAGCCTTCTTTGCACCTAAAGGAAAAGAGGAATTTCCAATTGCTGTAGTTGGTGAAACTTCCGGAACTACGCCTAAGGTACTTGAAAATTGGAAGCTTTGGATCGGGGTGACAGTCGCATTAATTTTATTTGCTTATACGATTCCGTTTATTGATATTATCCAAAACGCACCTCCAGGATCTAAAGGTTTTAGACTCTGGTAATACGGGGGAATTTTTTCGTCCCCCCTTCTTTCTATTTCTTTGACATTATGGAAATGAAACATTGCTACTATCATTTTTATTATTGGAGGTAAACAGCTTGAAAAAATTATATATTATTTTCGGGGCTTTGTTGATACTGGGAATTTCATCAGGAATCTTTTATTTAAAAGTCATTAAACCGGGAAGCGCTGAATTACCTGAAGATGTTGTCATGGAGACCGCATTTAATGAAGAGTACTCTTTTGCCGATATGCCGAAAAAAGCACGCCTAATTGAATTTATGTATACAAATTGTCCTGATGTTTGTCCTACAACCACATTAGAAATGTCAAAACTTCGGCATAAGCTGATGGAAGAAGGCGTGTTTGGTGATAAAGTGGAGTTCATTACGATAACAATCAATCCAGAACACGACACGAATGAAGTATTAAGAGATTATGCAAGCAGATTTGAAGTTACTACGCCAGAAGATGGCTGGGTGTTTCTAAGAAGTTCAGAAGAGGATACAAAAAAAGTTGCTGATGCATTTGACTTTTTATATAGAGATCCAGGAACTGGTGATATTATCCATTCTACGTTTACTTACTTCCTGGATGAGAATAATAATTTAGTTGAAAAATTCACAATGGGTGATGGTTTTAATAAAGATAAAGTTTATAAAAGAATTATGAACACTATAAGTTAAAAGTATTCAGTGGAGAGCTTTGCTCCACTGAATACTTTTAACTTTTTTATTTTTTGCCAAAGTACTGATAGTAATCGGTGCGAATAAAACCATTAAATAACTTTCTCTTTTTTGTGGCTTTTTGTCCATATTCTTTTTCAAAATCTTCAAATGCAGTTAATATATATACACTCCATGTTGGATGTTTATACATAATAGAACCAAGGTCTTTATAAATTTTTGCAGCTGCTTTTTTATCCCCGATTCGTTCTCCATAAGGAGGATTTCCAATAATATATCCGTTTTCTTTACGAATAAATAAATCCTTTACTTGCATTTGTTTCCAGCTTATAAGCTCCCCTAAGCCTGCTTCTTGTGCATTGTCATTTGCTATTTTTACAACATTATGATCAATATCAGATCCAATTATATCTAAATGCTGATCGTAATTTGCCAAGTCCTCCATTTCTTCAAATGCCTCATCCCATAGCGTATTTTTAATAAAGAACCAGTCCTCTGAGGCAAATTCTCTGTTAAAACCGGGAGCAATATTTTGTCCAATTAAGGAAGCTTCAATTGGTATGGTTCCTGAACCGCAAAAAGGATCAATTAATGTGTAGTCTGGCCTCCAATTTGTCAGCATAACAAGTGCTGCAGCAAGTGTTTCTTTTAGAGGGGCTTCTCCTTGGCCAATACGATAACCTCTTTTATGTAGCCCTACTCCTGATGTATCTATGGTTAACATAGCATTGTCTTTATGTAATGCTACCTCTATTTTATATAATGGCCCCGTCTCAGGCATTTTTGTTGCCAGACCGTATTTTAATTTTAATCGCTCTGCAATTGCCTTTTTGGTAATTGCTTGGCAGTCCGGAACACTATATAAAGTAGATTTTATAGATTTACCAGATACGGGAAACCTTCCGTCTTCCGGAATAAATTGTTCCCAAGGTAAAGCTTTCGTAGATTCAAAAAGCTCATCGAAAGTCTTAGCAGTAAACGAACCGACTAATAATTTTACACGATCTGCCGTACGCAACCATAAATTACAACGTGGAATAGCTGATACAGGAGCATCAAACAGGACCATACCATTTTCGATTTTCACCTCATAGCCCAGCTGTCTAACCTCTTTTGCCACAATAGATTCCAATCCCTATT
>NZ_JFBD01000129.1 GCF_000709085.1 Virgibacillus alimentarius
TCGTATAGTATATTTAGGCTTTTCTTTTCAGCCTATTAACTCTTACAAATTTACAAAAATCTCATTGTTGATAACTACGTTACCTTCACTACTGGCGGACGCTTTCCGCGGGCATGGCTTGAGCCTCCTCGGAAGAAACCCACTTCCTGCGGGGTCTCAAGACTCACGCTATTTCCGCAGGAGTCGCCGCCATCCGTTCCAGGTAACTCAGTTTGTGCATGAATAGTCTGCTGAGTGCTATGCCAAATACGCTGGACGATTCACGGCTGAGGATACTTCCCTGACACGAAATGGGAATCAATACCTGCGATATTAGTTTGTGTTGTCTTTTTTTAAACAAATTGAACCTTAATAATCAAATATTTAATTAATATTTTTTTGACATATCACCGCAGGTCTTTCGTTGTTAGTTTTTGCGTTTTATATGCTCTTTATGCAGCTAATGCTGCACGAAAATGGACGTCTTATCCTAAAGTTATCAACAAATGTTTGTGAATGATGTGAACAACTTTTAAAAACCCTATTTCTATAACCCCTGAAATGTGGACATATTTTGTGGATAATTAAGGTTATTCCTGTGGATATTGTGTGTAAGTGCGATAAATGTTTCTATCTTCCTCTTTATTTGCCGTTACAGTTGTGGATAAAAAGTTTTGGAAAGACGGTATAAATCACGTGCTAAAGTCGCAATTTAATAAGATGGAGGTGTTTTCCTTTGGACGTTATGAAGCCAATTCCCAGTGAAGATATACCAATGGGAGCGGACTGGTTGTATGAAGTAAAATATGATGGATTTCGCTGTGTAATCCATTGGGAAAAAGAAAAAATTACACTTACTAGCAGGAATAATAAAAGTTTAACTGAAAAGTTTCCAGAGATCGTCTCTTTTTTTCAAGGACAACAATCTTTCATCAATGATCTTTTGCCACTTCATCTAGACGGAGAGCTTGTTATTTTAAATAATTCTTATCAAGCTAATTTTTCGCTCATTCAAAAGCGTGGAAGATTAAAAAACCAAACATCTATCAAGAAAGAAGCTAGCAATCGTCCCGCTCGTTTTCTAGCCTTTGACCTTTTGATGCAGCGAGGGAAAAATGAAAAAAAGACCCCTTACTACAAACGAAAAAAAATGCTTCAGAAGCTTTTTGAAAAAATGAAGACAGAAAATATCTCCAATAAACCTGCTGATTTCGTAGAAGCACATGCCAATCCCCATCAATTACAAGAAATGATTTTTCATTATAAAGGGGAAGGTATTGTTGCTAAACGTAAGTCAAGCACCTACCTTAGCGGAAAAAAACATCAAGACTGGTTTAAAATAAAAAACTGGCGTGTGATCCACGGATTTCTAACACAGCTACATACAAAAAATGACTATTTTACGGTAAATGTTTACGAACAGGAGGCTATACTGGAAATAGGGAAGTGTAAACATGGATTAAGCAAGGAAACTGCAGCAACACTAAAACAACTCTTTTTAACACAAGGAGAAAAACAAGGAGAAATGTACACGTTACCACCAGCAATCTGCACCTCCGTCCGGACGCTTGATTTGTATAAAGAAGAGATTCGCGAGCCAGAATTTTTGGAAGTATTGCCTGATCTATCCCCAAAATCTTGTACAACCAGCCAATTACATCTGGATATGGCAATGATGCCAAAGGAAGTAGAGGCAACGAATACAGATAAATTATTTTGGGCGCATAAAAATTTAACAAAAGGGGATTTTCTTGTCTATATGCGAGAAATTTCTCCATACATGCTTCCATTTTTAAAAAGCAAGGCATTAACCCTTATCCGATGTCCGGATGGGGCTTTAGAGGAGCATTTTTTCCAGAAGCATCTCCCCCCTTACGCACCTTCTTTTATCGAAAGTTTCAAGGAGGGAGATGAAACATTTATGGTATGTAATGATTTAAGTTCACTTATGTGGTTTGCAAATCATGGTGCAATTGAATACCATATCCCCTTTCAGAACATGAAGCAGATGCACCCTGTAGAAATTGTCTTTGATCTCGATCCGCCTGGCAGAGAAAAATTTGACCTTGCCATACAGGCAGCGCAAATCATAAAGCAACTGCTGAATGATTTAGAGCTTATCGCCTTTGTGAAAACGTCAGGCAATAAAGGATTGCAAATTCACATACCGATTGAAGAAGGAAGCATGACATATGAAGAAACAGCCATTTTCACACAAGCGATTGCCCTGACGCTCGAAAAGGAATATCC
This sequence comes from Virgibacillus alimentarius, assembly GCF_000709085.1. Classification (GTDB taxonomy): domain Bacteria; phylum Bacillota; class Bacilli; order Bacillales; family Amphibacillaceae; genus Virgibacillus_B; species Virgibacillus_B alimentarius. The sequence continues at coordinate 2,230 of NZ_JFBD01000129.1, forward strand.
CCAACTATACACAACCGAAAGAATGAAAAACAAAAGAAAAGGCCGGCTCTATATTGATTATTTGCAGCACGGAAAAGATAAGACATTAATCGCTCCTTATTCCGTACGAAAAACCGTTGATGCCACAGTTGCTGCTCCCCTGTTCTGGGATGAAGTGAAACATGGATTAACACCTGATTCCTTTACACTAAATAATGTGGTGGATCGTGTGCAAACATGCGGATGCCCATTTGCAAATTACTTCTCAGCCGGTAAAAAGCAAAGACTGGATAAAATGCTGAAACTAGTAAAAAAATGAGGTTAGGAGATAACTAGCCAAGAAGTGACTTTCATTTTATCAGCAGGTATCCTTTTTGTTTACTAAAACAAGCATATTAAAGCCGTTTTCATATCTAGTTGACTCGAACGAAAGGCGGCTGACTCCAGCGAGAACAGCACGAGTCTGAAGCCCCCACGTGAAATGGTTTTCTTCCGAGGAGGCTGAGGCTGTGCCCGCGGAAAGCAG
>NZ_JFBD01000130.1 GCF_000709085.1 Virgibacillus alimentarius
TACCTCCCTTATTGCGCGAGAATACCTTCCTATCGCTCGACTTTCTCCTCCTATTGCTCGACTTCCTCCTGAAAAGCAACATCTTCCATTCCAATCAAATCTACCATCAAGGAAGATCACCTCCATCAACCCTATTTTCTGCCTTAAGCAGAAAATCTCCCTCCCCTTTCATCAAAAGGAAGGTTTTCTGCATACGCAGAAAACCAACCCTCCTTCTTCTCTACAAAGCCCTTCTTCTATCCGCCTTAATCCATCGTTTATATTCCTTTTGATATTTCATATTGCTTGTTTTCATCAGTCTTGTTGCAACGTTCCTCGATTGAATCCGTAAATATCGCATACATTCCTTATTATTGATCCACGGGCTGATAAGCAGGAAGTAATCCGAGAATGCCCGCAGATGGGCCAGCTTCGCCCTTTTGCTGCATGCTTTGCATTGCCACGTGCCATACAAACGCTCCATCCCTAATTTTCCACACGCCGGACAGTGCACACCCGTCAGCAAATGCCTTTTTTTAACCCCGTACCTTGATAAAATATCAAAATCATGCGCTTTGCATGCGCCTAAGATGGCTTGTCCGATTTTAGAGTGATTAAAGCTACCAGGCCCTTTTTTTCGTAATACTTCTTCTTGCTGGAGAATTTTCCTTGGAATATGCTCACCATGTGCTACTACTTTTGAGACTGCCTCCTGATCACCAATGACGTCAATAATCGTACTAGGATCGCTAATAGCAATAAAATAATAGATGGGAATGTTTATAAGATGATGTGCGCGGAGCCATTGTTGGAGTTTGTTTTTCTGATTTTCCGCTTGGATGAGGGGATCACGGAATCCTGTTTCTTTCTGGCCATCGCTACGGGTGAATTGATGGAGGATCGTATCGAAGGTGATTTTGTCACTGAAGTTTTTTATTTCGATGAGGTAGATGGCTTGCTTCGTTATGAGAACGGTGTCAAATTGAACGGTCTTTCCATCGACTTGAAGACATATACCTTGAAACATCGTATATTCACGAGCGAACTGCTCTAAATGATAATCCACTTTTTGCTCGCCAATATAGCCTTTATACCGGGTGGCCGCTTCGCTTTGCATATCCGATAAGGCTGGAAAATTGTCGGGGAGCCGTCCGATTGCGGCATCTAATTTTTCCAAAACGATCGGTTTCGTTCGATTTTTTAATATCATGACATGGCATGCTCCTTCATGTATTGATTTTGCTAAGAAAACTTCCATTCCATGGCTCGGTGTTCCAGATTCTGAACAAATGCTGCTTTGCCATTACGATATCCTTCGCTGTCTTGAGGAAATTTTTCTGCAAGCTTTTCCTTTAAATTTCCATATTCCATCGTTGCTTGACGATGGGCTCTTAAATAATCACGAACAGCTACGTGACGCTCGATTTCACGTTCATGGTCAGATTGATAGATATGTACGTGATGTGTTCGACTCACTCCGCCTTTTCGGAAAAACCTTCTCCCTCGGAGCCCAAATTCTCCAAGCGCTTCATATCCTAATTCCTTCATTTTTCCCTGATGCGCATCTACATCCGCAATATTTTTGACAACCGGTAGGATATCAATGATCGGTTTCGCCTTTAAATTCGGTACGGCCGTACTCCCGATATGGTGAATCGCCACTACTTCGTCTTTAAACATAGCACGTATCTTTTCTGCTTCTTCCTCGAACATTCGAACCCAGCTTGCATCATGGTCGGTAACGATAATACGCCTCGTGCCATCCACCACCAACGATCACCTCCTTGGCATTTATTTTATCACAATTTTCTTTCTTTTAGTAATAAAAAAGAACACCTATTTCATCATAAACAGCGAGATTTTAAAAAAGGAGGCATGAAATTCATCTATCAAAGGTGGGGTGAAGTGTTGATTGCACAGCCCGTCGAGTGCTTCTCAAAATTAAATAAAGCCGACTGTTCTCTTAAAAATCAGTTGGCTTTTTCGTACCATAAAAAGGAACACCAGCCTAAACAAGCCCTGGTGTTCCTTTTCATAAACTTCTATTTCATTTTTTCCGGCAATGCGTGGATGGATTCGATCAGGGTGTTGAGCTTATCCTCGATCCGGTGCAGCAAATAAAAGGTCACCACCACAGGAAAACCAATCTCCGTCACGAATGAAATCCAAGTCTCCATTGCATCATCCCTCCTTTTTCTTTTTAAAAAAACAGGACCAGCGAGGTATTGTCGCTGGTCTGGTTGCCTGACTCTTAAGCTAAATCAATTTCTTCTACGTTTCGTTCTACGATGCGTGCGCTATGTTTCGCGATTAAATCGCCGCCAGATGAAGTGAACGCATTTTGTGCAATCACTTCATCCATCGCACTTTTCACTGCCTCCGGATCGACCGGTTCAACCGGCTTATCCAAGGAGTACGTTACTGTTTTACCGTCTTCGTTTTCGAATTTAAGTTCTAACTTTTTCATCGTGCACCCTCCCTTCTATTATTTTGTTACAAAGTTACGCCTCTTTTTGGATCTCAAAGCTGTCATTCCGTTCGACCTTGTGCAGTCTGCGTTCCTGCAACGGTGCAAAAGCTTGTGCAATTGCGTACAACTGATCCGCATTCGCGCTCGTTTTTACATTATTGAAGCTTTTCGTTTTATAGATGGATTTTCCTGTTTCCAAATCTTCCCCATCATAGAGCACCAAGCGCATCTGTGAATTCATTTTCTCTGCGATTGCCATGTGTCTCACCTCCCTTTCACCACTACAATCGAAGGTAACTTGCAAAAGGGGGCATCGACTGAGCACTTTTTTTAAAAGATTAAACGCACATACCCAAAAAAAGCTGAAACGCACAAATGCGAATCAGCTTCCTTTTATTTACGCTGTATATTTTCTAGAATCACATGACTTGGCGGGATGCTTGGCATATGAACCAAACGATAGCTCAAATCCTGCTTTGGCACGGTGTAATCCATTTTATTGACGAGGTAATCAAGCGCTACTTTCATCACGTCAACGGTCATCCACTCACCTGGACAGCGGTGCCCCATCCAGTAATCGCCCCCGCCTTGCGGGATAAAATCAAATGGGCTTCCTGACCAGTCGGCAAAACGATCCGGTTTAAATAGGTTCGGATTGTCCCAATACTTCGGATCATGATTCGTACCATATAAATCAAGCAGTGTAAGCGTTCCTTTTGGAAAGGTGTGATTTTTCCATGTAAAATCTTGTTTTACTCGTGCCGGCAAAAATGGGAAAAACGGATAAAAGCGCCGTACCTCCTGTACAAATTGCTGCATGAGCTGTTCGTTGCCACTGACCAGTTTAACCGTTTCATTCGGAAATTGGTAAACAGCGAGTGCGGTAAAATTAATATAAATGGAGATCGCTACAATTGGCCGCAGAATATTGACAATTTCCACCGCTGCCGTTTGGGAATCAAGTAAATTTTCATTCAAATCGCGGTGCCAGGATATCACGTCAAGCGCTGAACCGGTTTCTGGATGCATTTTCCCGTCTCTGACTTGTGTGATGAGTCCTCGAATCCATTGTTCCAATTCTTTTCGATGATTGACTGCTTTTTTATATTTCAAACCTAGCTTCGTAGGCGATTCAAACAGACTGCTCACTTTCTTCACGTGTTCCTCGAATTTGTCATCCGGCGCTGGCAGGCCAGCCCATTCACTGGCAATTCGTGTCATCATTTCTTTCGCTTCATCATAAAGCTGAATCTTTCCTTTACCTGTCCATGCATGAAGCGCCTGTTCCCAATGTTTTTCCGTAATCGCCTTTAATTTGTTCAAACGTTCGTTTGACATCAAAGACATAAACATTTCCTTGCGATGCTGATGTTTTACCCCATCCAACGTTTGCAAGCCGCCCTGTCCAAATAAGGTTTTCATTGCCTTCTTCGGCGCCGCTTTGTGCCGCTTAAATTTATCAATATCATAAAATAATTCTGCTGCTTCTTTCCCGCTTAAGCAAATCACCTGCTCCCCCAGCAGCCGCGTTTTGAAAATATCCGTTTGAAAACTTTGCATGCGGTTTGGAATATACATATATCCTTCCCTCATCACACCAAGTGTATGATCGAACCCCTTTTCTTTCGGTGTCCATGATTGATTTTCCACTTGTATTATACCCCTTTCCAAACAATAATCTCCCTTAGTGTTACCTATTTTAAAGACAACTAAACAAACAAGTTTGATGTCATTTATTTTTGACTTTAGGTAAAAAATATATTACACTCTGAATGATAAGAGGTGAACGGAACATGTCCTTAAACAATGACAGAAAAATACGAAACAGAATCGCCGTATTAAGAGCTGAGTGGAATTTATCTCAAAAGCAACTTGCTGAGGAATTAGGTGTAAGCAGACAAACGATTCATTCCCTGGAAAAAAATAAATACAATCCGTCGTTAAAATTGGCATTTGAAATTTCACTTTTTTTCGGAGTAGCTTTGCAGGAAGTTTTTCAATATGAAGAAGAGGAGGCTTGAATGATGGAAATAATATGGAGCTTATTACGTCTTGGTTATGTTATTATCTTTTTTATCGCAGTATTTATTTCTTTAAAATTTGAATGGAGCAAGGAGAACAAAGATGAACGGGGGCAAAGTATCTCAAACGCCTCTTACCGGTTCGCTTTTCCCTTCCTTCCAATTGGATGGCTGTTCATTACGTTATACGATGACTTCATTAGCAGCATGGATTATGAAACGTACAAACTAGCAATCTGGTATTTGCTAACAGGAACCTTCATCCTTCAGGCCTCTATGGTCACTGTCCTGAGAAAAAAATATTAATACCGTATAGAAAGGAGTAGGCACGATGAACATGTATGCTTGGGTTGGGGTGATTGGAATTATTGTTCTCTCCCTTATTTCCCTGATTCAAAAAGAAGATCGAACAAAGGAAAATATCCGAAAGTCCATGTTTATGATAAGCATTGCGCTAGGCATAATCGTCGCAGTGCTAGTCTTTCACATTGACTACCTGCTTGCCATTATCGTTGGATTTCTGCTTATCATTTTATTCGATAAAAAAACATACACGAAAAAGCGACTCATCATCTATGGATCCATTATCCTTATTTTGAGCATTACGTTCTTTATTCTTCTCAGGGAAAATCCTGATTATGTATTAGATTATTTAAAAGAACATCCGGAATCGACCTCTTTATATCTTGTGGAAAATGGCGATGTATTAAGCGCTTATCAAGCGGATGAAATACGTCCATTGGCAAGCACCGTAAAAATAATCATCGCCATAGAATATGCGATGCAAATCGAGGATCAAAAACTCGCAAAAGACCAACCCGTTCCTCTTAAAGATCTGGAGCGTTTTTACATCGAAAATACAGATGGAAATGCACATGAAAATTGGCTGGAGACAATGAAAGAAGAAGACAAAATCAAAAACGGTGAAGTGGCATTGCACGATGTTGCGCGAGGCATGATCGCCAACAGTTCCAACGCCAACACCGAATATTTAATCAACCTGCTCGGAGTCGACGCAATCAACAAACGCATCGACAAACTCGGCATCAAGCAACATGATAAAATCTATCCAATCGTCAGCGCATTATTAATCCCGGAACATGTAAAAACGGAAACCATGGAAGAAGAAGCACTCATCCAAAAACTGGAGAAAATGCCAATGGAAGAATACCGTTTGATGGCCGAGCAACTGAGCAAAGACATGCAAGCCGGCAAAATAAAAGCTGGAGACGTCACATTTGATTCATCTCTGGACGTACAAAAAATCTGGTCCGACCGCCTGCCAGGATCCACTGCAGAAGCATACGGAAAACTCTTACACAACATTTCGAGCGACCAACTTCCCGAAGGAGTAAATGCGACCGTACGCGACCTGCTGGAATGGCCAATGGAAATGCATGAAGAAAACCAGGAAACCTTTGCACATCTTGGAGCAAAAGGAGGCTCGACTGCATTCATCACAACCAATACCATGTACGCAGAAACAAAGGAAGGCGACCAAATCGAAATCGCCCTCCTGATCGATGACCTAAGCACCTTTGAGGGCATGCGCGTCCGAAATAGCCAGAATGCATTCGAATTAAAACTCCTTACCGATGCGGATTACCGCAAAAAAGTTCAAAAAGAGTTAGCCGACTCATGAGAAGGAAGGTTTTCTGCTGGGGCAGAAAACCAACCACCTCCTTGCTGGGTAAGTATTGATGTGGAAGCGAGGCAGTCCTTGCGCGAGTTTTAGGCGTTATTGCTCAACTTTACGTGGCTGTTGCGCGAGTTTGAAAGATTGTCGCGCGCGTTTGCGACGCTACTGCGCGACTTATACTC
>NZ_JFBD01000131.1 GCF_000709085.1 Virgibacillus alimentarius
TTAATCCGCAAACAGAAATATGAAAATGACATGAAAATTTTCGGAAAACGCAACAGTTATTCGAAGACAGAAAAGCAAAAGAAGGAAACAACCGGAAAATTTATTATAACGAAAAATGGGAGCAGGAAAAAGAATATATTAGAAAGAAGCTTTCGGAAGAAGAAACTGGTGAAATTAACGGCAAGCGTAAAACAGATGTAGAACTAGCGTTCGGATTTCTGAAGGCTAATTTTCCCTTCACGCGTTTGTCGGTGAGGGGCAAAGAGAAGATGGAAAATGAATTAGGGTTTGCGTTCATGGTGGTAAACTTGAAAAAGTTCATCGCCATGAACAGAAATCAGGCAAAAGATCAAGAAAGTAATCCTGAGAAAAATGGGTTCAATCATCAAAGACCGATGATCGAACCCATTTTTACTTATTCTTGGCTAGTTACGTTCCAACCTCTTTTATGCTTTTTACACTTTAAATAACACATTTTTTAATAGGTTATACTAATTCGGGCTTGAAACTTCAATTATGTCATATTATAATATGAATACGCTATCATTACTAACTAGAAAAAGGAGATGTAGCAAATGGGGACGATCGTTTGTCAAGATTGCCAACATGTTATTGAATATTTTGATGATGAGAAGGTTACTACTCTTTATGGTACTTGCTCAGATTGTGATTCTAAATAAACATCATTTTATATAAAAATAATCGTCAAAGAGCTGCATGTGATATGCAGCTCTTTTTTCCTTTCTATTTTTCCTTGTTTATTTTCATTTAGATACAAGGATATTAGCTAGTTTTACTCATCCCATGGTAAGATATGACATAATGATTGTATTAAGGGGGGAGTTTAAGGAGAGATAAAAGTAGCTGAATAATTAAATATAACCAAGAAGGCTACAATGAAATTTTAGGAATGAAAAGTGGGGAAGTAAATCAAGCATGTGCAACGTTTGATTCGTATAGGCGGACGGTGAAGTAAATACCTCCAGGAAATGATTTCATTCGATCTCTCATGTAAGCACTTGTATATGATGCTAAGAGAGGTTAGTAATAAAATCCAATACAAAGAGGTGAATGGTAATGAATTATCATTATCCGATTGACTATACTTGGACAAAACAGGAAATTATAGATGTTGTAGGTTTTTTTACGCTTATTGAGCAAGCCTATGAGGCGAGTGTTGAGCGTGATATATTAATTGCTGCTTATCGAAAGTTTAAAAAAATAATTCCATCTAAAAGTGAAGAAAAAAGCTATTTCTCAGAATTTCAAAAGGTGTCAGGTTATTCGAGCTATCATGTTATTAAACAAGCTAGAGAAACAACGGATAAAAAAATTAAAATGAAATGAGGCTGGGATAAAACCCCAGTAAATGTAAAAAATCAGATAGTCCATTGGGGCTATTTGATTTTTTTAGGTGAGATAATTCTATTATAGTTTTTACTAATCGATAGATACGGATAGTAATCCCGTTGACTTCCACTACAGGTGGCTGCTTTTCTCGGGCACGCAAAGTTTACGATAACGAGAAAAGGGAACAATAAAAAGAATACATAAGACAGAGCTTTTCAGAAGAGAAAGAAAACGTAAAATAGATGTGGAGCCAATCTTCGGATTTTTGAAGGCTAATTTGTGTTTCATACGTTTTTCAGTGAGAGGTAAAGAAATGGTAGAAAATGAATTAGGATTTGCGTTCATGGCAGTAAACTTAAG
>NZ_JFBD01000132.1 GCF_000709085.1 Virgibacillus alimentarius
CCCTAGTAAATAATCTCCCTTCCTAGCCCGTCTGCCCCGATATAAGGACCGATTGTTGCAACAGATATCGCAATGACAGCTGCAAGTCTTAGTCCTGCCATTAAGAAAGGAATCGATAAAGGAAATTGAATTTTGTAAAGTAATTGAAGGGAGGTCATTCCATTTCCGACCCCTGCTTCCATAATACTGTCATCTACTTCCTTAATCCCAACATAGGTGTTTTTAACGATTGGCAGTAAGGAGTATAAAAAGAGACCAATGACGACCGTATTAAAGCCAAAACCGAAATATAACATTAAAATAGCGAGCAACGCCAAACTTGGTATTAATTGAATCACATTCGTTATGGAAATGATAATGGGTGCGAGCTTTTCAAATTTTGCCGCGAGAATGCCAAGCGGTACTCCAACAACCAGTGCTAACCCTATTCCATAAACAACCATTAGAAGATGTTCAATAGATAAAGCGAGTAATTCATCCATGTTCTCGATCATATAGCTGCCTAATTCCGTGATAAAATTCATTCACATCCCCTTTTCTATTGATTTGACATTTTCTAAGTATCTATTGTTTCTCTTTACATTGATGAATGGATAGTATTCATTAGACTTCTCTAAATCTTGTTACCTATTAATTGCTTTTAGATGCCTTTCTTAAAGCTATTATCAGACCAAAGCCTGCTATCACAACCAAAATGATACTAGCATATATGGAAACTTGGCTTACGGAGTCACCAGACGCTTTATTATCCGGATGGTCTTTATCCTCAGCACTGGCGGTTTGAATGTCTTCTCCTGGAAAGTTCCCTACTAAAGGTAAGTTGATATGGCTTTCTTCGGGATAAACAGTGATTTCTGTCCCTGGCTCAGGTCGCTTTGTATACGCATGATCACTGGAAAGAAGAACAATACCGATCCGATGTCCTTTCTTAAATTCATAATCATGAGGCTCCATTTCCCAATTGAACCGATATGGCTGATCGGCAATTAACGCTTCGGATTTTGATAAAGAATTCCTGTTTCTAGGATCCATCCATCCTCGAGTAACGATTTCTTCTCCATCTGGACCATAGTCAACAAGCAAAGCTGATAAATTGGCAGCAGAACGGTCCACACTCGCCTTGATAGTCAATTCCGGTGTGCCGCTTAACCTTACGGATTCTTCTAATGTTGGACTAACATAGGCTAGACGATTATTAGAATCCGTGAATGGATGTTGAATGATTTCACTCGCTTTGATGGAGGCATTATCGATAAAACGCTCTTTTTCTTGATCAGATGGTACGTCATTGATGCTTAATCCAATCGATTCATCACGATCATCATTCGTTAAATAAAGCGTCTTATCCTCTGCATCTTTCCGAGGCCATTCGTTGAGTTCTTCCCATGACTGATCAACATGCTCGATCTCAACCATCGCTTCATCCATCACGTCATTTTCAATATCATATAACCAATAAGCAAACCATTTATTTAAAGTTGTCAGCCATGCTTCTCCACGAACTTCCAACGGATCAACGTGCTCCCCCTGATGTAGCCACAATTTTCGTGGTACCTCATTTTTCTTCAATAATTCCCACCACTGAGCAAATTGTTTCTTCTGTACGTTCACATCATTTAAACCATGGATCAGAAACACACTCGCCTTGATTTGATCGGCATCTTTTAAATAATTACGGGCATCCCAAAAACCATTGTAATCCCCCGTTTTGCGATCTTGATCTTTCTCTATTTGATCCATGAAATCCTTACAAACATCCGGATTGTCGCGGGTTAATACACCTCTTGCTAAGCGGTCTGCATCATCCCCTTGGTACCCGCCTGGCGCAATTACCGCTCCATTTGCTCGGTAATAATCGTACCAATTTGTGATGGCATTGATGGGGACGATTGTTTTCAACCCTTCTACACCTGTTGTAGCCACACCATTTGCAAGCGTTCCATCATAAGACAAACCAATCATACCAACATTTCCAGTTGACCAATCAGCAGCAACTTCCTTCCCGTCTTTGTCATATGCTACAGCTCGGTGATTGAACCAATCGATTACCGTTTTGGCTGCAAGTATTTCTTTCTTATCACCTGTTGTTGGGCATCCATCAGAGTGTTCTGTCCCGATACTATTAGCCGTGACAACGGCATAGCCTCTTGGTACAAAATAGTTGAAATAATGATCCTTTAGATTTCGAGATGAGGCTGGTTTCCCCCCATACAGTTCTTTATCGACATCATGATAGTCTGGGTAGTATAGCCCTCCATTGTAAGGACTCATATTAAATATAACTGGTACTTGCATGCCATTTTCTGTTTCTTTCGGACGCATGATCTCTACATAAATACGGTCTTTTTCACCGTCTTCATCGCTATCAACTGGAGTTTCTACATATACTTTATCAACAATCGCTTCCTCATACGAGAAAGCTTCTTGCGTCATTCCA
>NZ_JFBD01000133.1 GCF_000709085.1 Virgibacillus alimentarius
CAACGGCTTACCATATTGGCATTAAGGTCATATCGACGGGCTACTACTGATGGTTTACCTGTTTCTAACGCTTCTTTTATAACCTGTATTTTAAATTCCTTTGAATATTTTGTTCGTTTCATGATGTTAGCCTCCTTGACACTAAATAGTATATTATAATTAACTCTTAGTGTCTAAGTTCATTTAGGGGCTTATGTGATTTTATTTGATCGGAAACTCTTCTAACCATTTTCCAAACAGCTACTTCTTCTTTTGACTTCATAAACAGCTCAGGAAGTTCAGAAGCCTCTTTTAATTTTTCTAAAGTTGTTATAAAGGAATTAGCAATCCCATAACGAACTGGTTTAATAGGTTTAGAAAGGTTTATCCAAACATTAATTTCAAATATAATATCCTTATTTTCACCTGGTTTTACATTAGAAATTTCTCCGTAAACTAAAACACCGTGCTCAGGTAGGAGTCCCTTTTTTACGTAAAGAGCTACATATTTTGCTTTCTGCCATCCTCTTTTCAGATTTTCGACAGAGATAAAATAATATTTATCCCTTATAAATTGTTCATAATCTTTTTTCGTTGATACAAGTCCCAAAAGCACGGGTTCCTCTATACTTGATTCCCACTCTTCTATCGTACCTTGAGGTAAGATACCTTCTTGCTGGAGTTCTTCAGGTCCTTTATCTACTAACCTTTGTATAAATCGCTCAACTAGCACATTCGCATTAGGCAAAAATGGTAATGCCCCAATGTTTACCTTATTGATACTTTGATAAAAATGGTGATTTTGGTATGTAACTTCATCAAACCAAGGGAATAGTACATATGCTCCAAATGCAGTTCTTTCATATGGACCGTTGTTTTCCGCAACGATCGAGTCCCGGTATCGATGCATGGTGTTAATATCATCTTCCATAGGCCCTGGACTTTGATAATAGTTTTGATAATAACTCCCATCGAGAGCATAATCTACTCGATATTTCGCATCAAAAATATAGTTAAATGTATAGGTTTTCCCTTTCTTTTCAATACTTAGCATTGTATCCGGTTTTTGATTTACTGTTGGCAATCCAGCTTCACGCTTCTGATAGATTAACGTAATCTTTTCTTTTGTAACAGGGTGTAAATATTCCCGCTTAGCCGTTCGATTTGCTTCTAAATTAACAAATAAGCCTTCTCGATTAACTTGGACAACATCTTGGCTAATAAGTTTATAACTTTTCCCCAAGATTTGACCGAGTTTAAGAAATGTCCAATATTCATATAACGTTGCTACATCCTTAAGAGATAATTGATAGATTTTACCTTGCAATACTAATCCTTTAGAAACGGTTAAATATATTTTAAAAGCCTCTCGATAGCTTGGTTCCATTTGCAATACTAAACTCATGACTGAGCGATCTAACTTTCCGATATCCCTCCAAAAAGGGAGTCTTCGTTTAGTTTGCAACTGACTTATCATCCATTTAATTTTTTCAACTAAAACAGTATCCATATTCTTTTTGAACCGATTATTCTGTTTCTGTACAGTCTTTAATAAGTCTTTAAGCTTATAAATCAATCTTTCCATCGTCCACTTGATATAACGGTTTTCATTTGTATCATAAGTTAACTTTTTCTTCATTCGTAAGCCGGACGTAGGCATAAGTCTCCGCTTTCCAATAGGAATTCCCTTTTCAACTTCTACAAAAACATTCGCATGCTTTTTTAAATAATTGCGGCTAACTGAATCCAGTTTCCCGAGCTGATCTCCTCTAGCCTTTTCATGTGTTTTTCTAAGTTGATGGTGCGGCTGCCGTTCAATTCTAGTGATCGACTGGAGAAACTGCTTAAAATGATAACTTAACAAACGGTAAAACTCTGCTCTTGAAGGATTCCCTTCTAGTTTTAATTTAGCCCCTAAATACGTCTTACGAATAAAATGGTACGCTAGGTTATAGATTTCCTCATTTACTTCTTCCAATAATTTTTGGTAGTCTTTTTTATAATCAAGCTTGGAAGGAAAGATTTCCAAAGTAACTTCTAAAAGCACTTTTCCTTCCTCTTTAATTTCAAATGTAGTAAAACCAACTTCATTTTGGAACTGTAGATTCCCCATGAGCATCGTTTGATGGCCTACACGTACAGGTGCTATGGCCTGTCTTAATAATGGGTGTTCATGGTAAAATGTTAATTCCTTGTCTTGCTTTGAAATCACAATCAATTGATAAGCGCCATTCTCAAAGAAAATTGGTCGAACTGCTGTATCCTCTACGAAGCAATTTTGGTTAACATCATAAACTTTTATGCTCTCAATGTTATCTCCATTTACACTAAATTGCATCAAATCATGAAAATCCATGACACGATACTTTTTTAAGCCTTCATATCTTTCGTGGTAAGGTTTCCCTTTAAGAATAAGAGAAAGGTTTTTTGATTCAATTTGAACTAATTCAACGTCTTCACGAGATCCAGAAAGAGGTGAAACCATCTCTTAGCCTCCTTAACATCTCGATAACCTTTGCAGCACTACGGGGATACTTTGCGCTAGCAAGATCGTTTGCTGTCATTCCTTCATCCTCTTCAAATTGTTTGCTTGTAAAAAGTTGATACAATTCCCGTAATAATTGGTCAACCCTTGAATCACTACCATAAATTCGTGGTAATATCTTCTGTAAAATGGCATGGTCTAATGCTTGTTCAAAAGGAAGTAAGTGATCCTGTTCATTGTAGGCCATATAAAAACAGATCTCATCACGAACACGGTAGCCTACATGTGCTTGGTCCTTTTGAAGCACCTCATTAATTTGAATCAATTCATTTGTCACACGTTCTACTAAATTTGGAGTAGTTTGATACACATCTTTTAAATGAAGATAGCTGGCCGCAAAAGTGTTATGACTTGCAATGATTGCATCCATTTCTTGGGATTCCTTTAAAAAAGCCAAATTTCCAAGATCCACTCGATTAAACTCAATCGTATTTGCTCGGTCTAATACCTTTTTACTGAACGGATGCGTCGTTTCATCCATATTTACTGTTCCGATGATATACAAGTTATTTGACAATTTGATATTCGTACCCGCTGTTTCTTTTGATAATAAATTTGATGAAGTAACCTTTCCATCTTTCCACCTACGGCTCTCCATCACGGATAATATATCACTGAAATAATACTCAACCCGCGCTAAGTTCATTTCATCTAGCAAAACAAAAAATGGCAATTCAGGATTCTTTTCTGCCTTCTTAATAACTTTCGTTAAGGGACCTTCTTTAAATTCACCTTTTATATCTACATATCCAAGTAAGTCCGACCCATCATTCCAGTCTGGACGAATAGGTATAAGGAAAAACCGGCCATTTTCTTCGGTTGCTCCTACACTTTCCGCAAACCATTGCACCATCTTTGTTTTCCCTGTACCCGATATTCCCGATAAAATAACAAAGGGTTTTGTTTTTAATGAAAGATAGAGATTAATAACTTCGTCTTTCTCATAATTAAATCCCTTTGATAAGATGTAGTTATGTATGTGATCAACCGTTTCTTTGATATTTAAGTTACTGTCTTCCCTTATACTCATATCACTTTGTTGATATGGCATTTCTACCATTTTCGTTCTTATCTCTGTAGGAAAACGTTGATCAAATTGCTGAAATACTTCTCTAGCAAAGCCCTCAGACAACGGATAAAAGTAACCTTGATTAAGGTCTCCATTAACATTAAATGGACCCTTTTCATCCAAATGCCATTGTAATGGTATTTCATCCTTCCCTATACTTGGTTCTAATACGTAATAGGATAGTTCTATCTTATATCCTTTTTCTTGCCAATCTTGGCTAGTAATCTCGGATGGTTTTTGCGCTTCAATTGCTGCATCTTCAACCTTTCCAATTGCTCTGATTTTCTTTTCTGAATAACAATAAACGATATCTCCTACCTTGGGTTCCAATAGTCGAACATGATGCGGGATTGCTCGTCCCCCTTTAGATTGTTGGGGAGCCCATAAATACTTTCCTTCTTTTTCATGAATATACGTTTTCCCTTGATTTACCCACCAAAATGAAGGTTTCGGATTCGACTTCTTTCTTTTCGTTCGTAGTTCTAGTTTATAAACGTAAGGTTCGTCTGTTTGATAAAAATCAATGTACTCTGCCATGTCATCGGGCGTATGTACGGGTTTTTTCGTTTTTTCTTTTCGGTTTTCTTTGAAATATTGATAGGAAGCAGTAAAGGTTTCTTTTAGGATTTCCTTTAAATGATAATTCTGATCATAGCGTAATTGTAATGATCCTTTCTCAAAATCCTTTCTGCTTATATTTACTAATCTGGCTTCATAATCATTTTCGTTAATCATTAGTTTTACAAAATTTTCCTCATTCACCTTTAGAAAGTGATTTCCATTAGCAACTGCAAAGTCCTCATGGAAATCTAAGGGAATCTGTGATCCATATTCAAAAATAGACCAATCTACTTTTTTACTTGCAATAAGGTTTGGTGTTTTATCCTTAGACCAACTACGTACTTGTTTCATCATTACTCTATTCACCATCTTAGTTTTATGTTAATTTCTAGTTTACTATAATAAGGAATATAGTAAAATATTGTATTTATCGGCTTTTGAAACACGAATAACAAGTTACGTTACAAACTCAATATTAAAAGGTATAAGTCCAATACAGTATCGAACTCATACCCAATAAATTGCCTTAAAATAACCTACTATACTAATTGATGCTCCCCTTTAGAACAGCTCTCTTCAACCACTTAAATGAAATCGATTGCATCCTTAATAGACTTTGCTCCAGTCACTACCTGAAATTCCTTACCAATCGTTTTCTCATTTTCTAGACTCGCAACAATGACACTTGCTACATCTTCTCTAGGAATTTCATTTCTTTCCACTTCAGTTGCTGCCTCTACTTTTTTGGTTCCTTTATCATTTGTTAACCTACCAGGATGTATAATCGTATAATCTAAATCAGTTCGCTTGAGCCATTCATCTGCATAATGCTTTGCTGCTACATATGGCGCAAAGGACGATGAAGCATCCTGAATCGCTTCGCGGGTCGTGTCAAACGAACTAATCATGATAAATCGCTTCACACCAGCTATTTTTGCTGCCTCAACTGTTTTAACGGCACCATCCAAATCCACCATAATGGTTTTGTCTTTTCCTGTATGCGGACCAGAACCCGCTACGAATACGATTGCATCGACTCCTTCAGCAGCCTTTGCAATCGCTTCGGTGTCTTGCTCCAGATCGGCCACTACCGTTTCTGCACCCAAATTTTCAAAAAAGGAGGCTTGCTCTTGCTTGCGGATCATTGCCTTTGCTTCTAAGCTATCATTTTCCTGAATAAATGATACAAGATGTCTTCCAATTTGGCCGTTTGCCCCTACTACAAGAATTTTCAATTTATCCATCCTTTCTTTGTAAACCTAGCTATTGTGATTCTCTTATCCCTATCATAAAGGGATAAGAAGGAAGTTGTCTAGATTTACCGTTCAAAATAAGCATGGGGCCAGCCATTTTTTATGTTTTACAAGATTCACTTTGTGATAACATATTGGCTACTTTATAATTGATTTGGACTTATTATGTATTTTTGTAATGCTAAAATATACACTAAAATCCCCTGCGCAGGAACCATTCCAAAATCAAGCACATTTGACTATATTCTTTCCCCTTTTAATGCTAAAATGAATTTGTAAAGGATGCTTCCTTCCTTTACTTTCTAATGCATATTAAATGCTAAGCTGAAAAAGCTAGCACTATAACGATAGAGGAGTGGAATGATGAATCAAAAACAATTTGAAAAAATCAAAAATGGAAAAGGTTTTATTGCTGCTCTCGATCAAAGTGGTGGCAGTACACCAAAAGCACTGGCTGCTTACGGTATCTCAGAAGATGCGTATGCAAACAAGGATGAAATGTTTGACTTAGTGCATGAAATGCGTACACGTATTATTACATCACCTGCTTTTGATTCAGATTTTATTTTAGGTGCTATTCTTTTTGAACAAACAATGGATCGCGAAATTGAAGGTCTGTACACAGGCGATTATTTGGCTGAAAAGAAAGGGGTTGTCCCTTTTCTAAAAGTGGATAAAGGACTTGCTGAGGTGTCCAATGGTGTTCAAATGATGAAGCCGATTAATGACTTGGACGAAACACTTAAACGTGCAAACGAACGTCATATCTTTGGTACAAAAATGCGTTCGGTCATCAAAGAAGCCAACGAGGAAGGCATTCAAGCTGTGGTTGATCAGCAATTCGAAATCGGTAAACAAATCCTAGCAGCAGGACTTGTTCCAATTATAGAACCAGAAGTTGATATTCATAGCCCTGAAAAAGAAAAATGTGAAGACTTATTAAAAGCAGAGATTCTAAAACATCTGAATCACTTAGGTGAAAATGAAGATGTCATGTTAAAATTAACCATTCCTACGAAAACAAACTTATACAAAGA
>NZ_JFBD01000134.1 GCF_000709085.1 Virgibacillus alimentarius
TTTTTTTAATGATGTCTAATCCAGAAGCCATATCGAGTATTTCTCCTTCCTTTGAAATACCCTCTCCATACATAATATCCACTTCTGCTTGCTTAAATGGTGGTGCCACCTTATTTTTAACTACTTTTATTCTCGCTTTATTCCCTACCATATCGTTTCCTTGCTTCAGAGTTTCTGCACGTCGGACTTCTAATCGAACAGAAGAGTAAAATTTAAGCGCACGCCCACCTGGAGTTGTCTCAGGATTCCCAAACATAACTCCTACTTTTTCTCTGATTTGGTTGATGAAAACAGCCATTGTTTTCGATTTATTAATGACACCAGATAGTTTCCTTAGAGCTTGAGACATCAGACGTGCTTGCAAACCTACATGTGAATCTCCCATCTCTCCTTCAATCTCTGCTTTAGGAACTAATGCAGCAACTGAATCAACAACAATAATATCGACTGCACCACTTCGTACAAGGGCTTCAGCAATTTCTAATGCCTGTTCACCCGTATCAGGCTGCGATAACAATAGTTCTTCAATATTAACGCCTAGTGCCCGTGCATAATTTGGATCAAGAGCGTGCTCAGCATCAATAAATGCTGCTTGACCGCCTTGTCGCTGCGCTTCTGCAATCGCATGCAGTGCTACTGTCGTTTTACCAGATGATTCTGGTCCATATATTTCAACAACACGTCCTCTGGGATAGCCACCAATTCCAAGTGCTACATCTAATGCCAGGGATCCACTTGGAATTGTTGCAATTCTTTTTTCCGCTTGTTCACCTAATTTCATGATGGACCCTTTGCCAAATTGTTTCTCTATTTGTTTCAAAGCCATATCTAAAGCTTGTTTTCTATCACTCAACGAAACTACCTCCTTTAATTGACTATCTACTATGATACCTTGTTTTTTTCTATTTGCCAAGAATAAAACGAATAAATGTTCCTGTTTTTTTAGAACATTTGGCCATCAAAAATGAAATATATGTGAATCTTTCTACCTAAAAATTCATTTTTAAAACTTTTCTCGCTTTAAAATTGTTATTTTAGAAATTCAAATATTAATTCAAATCCCTTTAAGGTTGCTCTTTTTCGTATCGTATTTCGACCACCTTGAAATGACATCTTCTCCACTCTTTGATCTCCGTCTTCTGTACAAATAGCAATATAAACAGTTCCAGCATCGTGACCCTCAACAGGTTCAGGCCCAGCCACCCCAGTAAAACTAATTCCAATATGTGCATCTAATTTTTTACATATATTTTGAGCCATTTCCACTGCACATTCCTCGCTAACAGTACCTTTGCTTTTTATTGTTTCGGAAGAAACACCAAGTAAATTCTTTTTAACATTGGTATCATAGCAAACAATTCCTCCAAGACATACTTGTGAGGCACCTTCTATTGAGATTAGCTTTTCTGTAAACATGCCTCCTGTTAAACTCTCTGCAGCTGCGATT
The DNA here is from genome assembly GCF_000709085.1 of Virgibacillus alimentarius. Taxonomy (GTDB): domain Bacteria; phylum Bacillota; class Bacilli; order Bacillales; family Amphibacillaceae; genus Virgibacillus_B; species Virgibacillus_B alimentarius. The sequence continues at coordinate 1,448 of NZ_JFBD01000134.1, forward strand.
CGTTTTTTTTGAGCTTTTAGCAAAGAAAAAACTTTCGATTCTATGCTTTCCTCATCGATGCCATAGAAATAAGTACCGACTCTTGAAAGAATTTGCTCTTTGATTCGCTGCAATAAAAGATTTGCTTTCTCTTTTGATCTTTCTTTAGCAGTAAGGCGAATAATCACTCCATTATTTTGAGCCAAAGGAGCAATCGTTGGATTTGTCTGTGCTTGGATAATATCACTTAATTCATGCTCTAGCCTAGATTCACCGATACCTATAAAACGTAATACCATCGATTTAATAATCATTTCTTCACCGGTCAACTTTTTTAAATAGGGTATTACATGATCCTTTGTCATTTGTTTCATTTCTCGAGGAACCCCAGGTAAAAAAATCCATGATTTATTTTGATGCGAAACAATCATTCCCGGAGCCATTCCTGCATTATTTTGAAGGACTTGGGCTCCTTGAAAAACACGTGCTTGCCTGCGGTTATTAGGAGTCATTTCAGTACCTTGTTTTTCATAAAACTTCTCGATTTTTTTCATTGAAGGCGTGTGTTCTTCCATATCAAGTTCACTAATACGTTGAAACGCTTCACGTGTCATATCATCTTCCGTCGGACCTAGTCCACCCGTTACGATAATAACGTCTGAGCGTTGGTGAGCTTGGCTGAATATCTCTTCTACACGCATTAAATTGTCGCCAACTACAGCGTGAGAATAAACGTTAATACCGTATAATGATAATTGCTCAGATAACCACTGGGCATTTGTATTTGCAATTTGCCCAAGCAATAATTCTGTACCCACTGCGATAATTTCTGTTTTTAATTGTTTACTCATTTTGTATCCCTCATTACATGCCAATTTTTAGCAAAATAATCATATCCTGATAAGACTGTAAAGAATAAAGCTATATATAAAAGAATTGTATCAAACGGAAATGCTAAATAAGAGAAGGGAAAATTATGAAGTAACAGTGCTGCAATTGCAACAATTTGTGTCACAGTTTTCAGTTTTCCAAGTTTACTTGCTGCAAGCACAATTCCTTCACCTGCTGCCACGAGCCGAAGTCCTGTCACTGCAAATTCTCTACTGATAATAATAATAACAACCCAAGCTGGTGCTAATCCTAATTCAACTAGTAAAATTAAGGCAGCAGAAACAAGTAGTTTATCTGCAAGCGGATCTAAAAATTTCCCTAAATTTGTCACAAGATTATACTTGCGGGCATAATAACCATCTACCCAGTCAGTAGAAGATGCAAAGATAAACAGCAGGCCAGATGCAAAATGGGATATCGGAAGGTCGGCATTTCCAATATTCCATTGCCCCCATTCAAATGGGATGCTAAGCAGTAAAATAAAAATCGGAATTAAAAATATGCGTGATAATGTAATCTTATTAGGTATATTCATGTCTTTTCCTCCTAATTAAGGGCTGTCTTAATAGCACAGGGTCAGACCCCTCAAAAGGAAGTCAGACCCTTATAATACAGCACTCTATTCAGTTTTTTTGTTTAAATTAACCCAAATTTTTTGGTGTACGTATTCTTCCGGATCTACTGGGTATTCTAACTTTGTCCCATTTATTTCAATCGTT
>NZ_JFBD01000135.1 GCF_000709085.1 Virgibacillus alimentarius
AGCCCATGCTGGGCGCACTATAAAAGAGGGACACCCCACCGCACTGATTCTTTAAATCAGCGGGGGCTGTCCCTATTACAATCATTTTTTGTTAAATTTTTTCATCACTTCTGCAACGAGTAATGCTGCTAATGTAGCTGTTTTATTATTTTCATCAACAGCCGGATTCACCTCAGCAATATCAAAACTGGTAATATTCTCTTTAGAAACAATGTACCGAAGCAGTTTTCTCACTGTTTTAGGCTCTAATCCAAAAGGCGATGGTGCGCTAACACCTGGTGCTTCAGAAGAAACAATCGAATCTGTACATAAGGTCAACATGATAAAATCATATTTTTCGGCAAAAGCATCAATGGCTTTAAATGTATCCCTGAACTGATTTTCCTCGATCGATTCTTCGCGGATATAGATGCACCCGTATGCATCTGCAGTCTCAAATAATGATTTTGTGTTACCGAAATCCTGGATTCCAAGGCATAAATAACCAGCATTTTCATCTTGTTCTAAAATTTGTCTGAACATGGTTCCGGATGAGGGTGTTTGATCATGGCGCATATCGAAGTGCGCATCGATGTTAATAATGCCAAGCGTTGCGTCACCTCCAAGGTATTCCCTGACACCCAAATAATGACCGTATAATGTTTCATGGCCACCGCCGAGAATGATCGGTGTGCCGGAATTTTGAAGTAATGCAGTAACCGCACCCCCCAGCTCTTTCTGGGCTTTTTCCATTTCGGAACCTTCGCACGCAATATTTCCTACATCAACCGTATTTATCTCACCAATATGGTACGGCAGTTTTGCCAGTGCTTTTTTAATTTCGTTTGGACCTTTTGCTGCGCCGATCCTACCTTTATTTCGTCTTACCCCTTCATCACATTCAAATCCAATGAAGTAAAAAGCGTTTTCATTTTCAGCCAGCTCTTTTAAACTTTTTACTGCAACTGTCTGATGGAACCGAAAGCTATTTTTCTCTTCTGTACTATCAATTCTTCCGCTCCAAATATCTTTGATTGGTAATTTATACATCCATCTCACTCCAAAGCACATTTCACATTTTAGGAACTCATCTCTATCTTTCTATTTTACTTAATATTATATATAATTACTAATATCCGTTTTTTATATTTTTATAGTTTGAAACTATAAATAGGACCTATCCCCTATAAAGACCTGCGGTGATATGTCAAAAAAA
>NZ_JFBD01000136.1 GCF_000709085.1 Virgibacillus alimentarius
ATAACATACTTTAAAATTAATGGAATTAATAAGGGAATTGCGAATTTAAAAATCCCAATTATAACTGTCCATAAAATCTTCCATTTATATGGTTTAACAAACTTTAAATATTGTTTGATGGCATTCATGTGGTTTATCTTCCTTTTTAAATAATTATACGTACATATGAAATCATAAACTGCTCTGTCTAAACTACCCCACTTCACAATATACTATAGTTGTTTATGTTAAAGTACAATAGAAAAGCCTTGCCACAAGATTCGTAACAAGGTTTTATACTTTTACTAAATAATCGAAACTAATCTTCTCTATAGGTTAAATATCGTTCATACCACTGATCCACAAAACCTGGTGAAAAAGGCCCTTTCCGTTGAAGCAGCCATTTCAGCAGATAATCGACATTACGGTGTAAAATACGATCCAGAACCATCGGATAATTCATCTGTCTTTTATGCTCTTCATACTCGTCCTCATCTAAAAGTACATATGTCATATCAGGATATATCTTTACGTCTAAATCATAATCAATATATTTCAGAGCCTCTTCTTCATAAATAAAGGGAGAGCTAATATTGCAATAATAATAAATTCCATCATCACGAAGCATACCGATTATATTAAACCAATACTTAGAATGAAAGTAGGTAATAGCAGGTTCTCTTGTGATCCATGTTCTGCCGTTTCCCTCTATTACCTGTGTCTTATCATTAGCTCCAATAACAACGGATTCGGTCCCCTTTAAAACAAGTGTGCTTTCCCATATACGATGTAATTTTCCGTTATGTTTATAGCTGTGTATTTCAATTTTTGATCCTGTTGCTGGAGCATCCATTGTATCTTCCTTCCTGCATGCATTGTCCCAAGCCTGCATATTTACTCTTTCATAATAGTATAAGGGTAATAAAATGAAAGATAAAGTATTATGAATGCCGCTATTAGAAAAGAGCTTCCTTGGGGAAAGGAAGCTCTTTTCACATCTGAAATCGAGGTAAGGTGATTATTTTTTATTTTGCTGAGATTTTTGGTTTTTCTTTTTAACTGATTGAGCATCTGTTTCAGATGCGAACTCAGTACCATATTGGCCTTGAGCAGCTGCTTGGTTTTGTTGCTTTACTTTATTCACGTTTGTACCTGCAGCTGTCTTTTTTGGATTGTTTTTAGCCATCACTATCACCTCCGCATGTATTAATTTATCCATTTCGATAAATGTTATCCGCGAAAAATGATATTTTTATTTTTACAAAATGTACATGTATTTAAATATATTTCATCATATTTACATGCGAGACAGGGAAAGGATAAGATCTTAATTCTCGTTTTTCAGCAAAGTGAAGATGTTTGTTTTTTGTTGATTGATGTTGGATCATTTCTGCCTCATATATTTCCAATTCCCAAATAAGATGGCTAAAAACATGCTTCAACGTTCCTTTTTTTTCCCCAATTTCAATTGTTATACCGTATTCTTCTTCAAACTGTTTTTTAGCTTCCTCTATATTTGTATTTTTCGATTGTACCATTGGAAATTGCCATAAATTTGCTAAAAGCCCCTGGTCGGGACGTTTTTCAATGACAAATTGGTTATCGCTGTTTTTGATTAATAACGCAATATAAGGTATTCTTTTTTGCCTTTTTGCTTTCTTTTTGATTGGAAGCTCCTCTTCCATTCCCTCTGCAAAAGCCTGACAATGCTTTTGAACAGGACAAAACATGCACATAGGAGATTTTGGTGTGCAAATAAGTGCACCCAACTCCATAATGCCTTGATTAAACGAAGATGGGTCTTCCCTTGAAATTAACTGCCGTACGTGATTTTCAAATTGTTTTTTTACTCGTTGTTGTGTAATATCCTCTTCTATTTTTAAAACACGTGAAAGAACACGCATTACGTTTCCATCAACAGCAGGTTCCGGCTGGTCAAAAGCAATCGAAAGAATAGCTCCTTTTGTATATGGTCCAACTCCTTTTAATGATCCCAATACTTTAGGATCATTTGGAACTTCCCCATTATAAATTGCGACAACTTCACGTACCGCAGTTTGTAAGTTCCTCGCACGCGAATAATATCCCAGTCCCTCCCAAGCTTTTAATACATCTTGCTGGTCTGCCTCCGCTAAATCCTTTAATGTTGGATAATTTACCATAAATCGATTAAAATAAGGAATAACTGTATCAACCTTCGTTTGTTGTAGCATAACTTCAGACACCCATATTTTATATGGATCTTGATCCTTGCGCCACGGAAGATCACGTTTATTCGCTTGATACCAATCGATTAAATCTTGTTGAAATGTATGAATGTCAATATTTTGTAACGCTATTTCTTGCATACCATCATATCCTTTTATGTTATAATAAAATTCAGGTATTTATGAACGACACAATAAACTTTTATTTCATTTTAAAAAACACCATGAATGCACGTCTAAGGAGGACCTTAATCATGGATACAGGTACCCATGTTGTTATGGGAATTGCACTAGGCGGACTTGCAACGTTAGATCCAGTTGTCAGTAATGATCCCACGCTATTCAATGCAGTTTTGGCCGGAACAATTATCGGTTCGCAAGCACCAGACTTTGATACAATTTTAAAACTTAAAAATAATGCTACGTATATCCGTCACCACCGAGGTTTAACACATTCTATCCCTGCTGTATTAATCTGGGGGATACTCATCGCTGGAATCATCCATTTATTTGTTCCACAGGTTAATTTTCTGCATTTATGGATATGGACATTCTCAGCGGTGGTGATACATGTGTTTGTAGACCTATTTAATGCTTATGGTACGCAAGCTTATAGGCCTTTTACAAATAAATGGATAGCTTACGGGTTTATCAACACTTTTGACCCCTATATTTTCCTCTTGCATATTGCTGGAATCGGTGCTTGGGGATTAGGTGCAAATCCAGGGTATACATGGTTAATTATTTATACGGTAATTGCTCTATATTATATTAAACGCTATATTGATAAAAAGGAAATAGTAAAGAAAATTTATGATTATTTCCCAAACACTACACAAATTGCTACTTCTCCTACGATTAAACAAAATTACTGGCGAGTAGCTATTACAACACCTGATAAGTTTTATGTAGGTGCTGTTG
>NZ_JFBD01000137.1 GCF_000709085.1 Virgibacillus alimentarius
TCGAGTTCTCTGCCTTGTTGCGCGAGTTCCCTGCCTTGTCGCGCGAGTTCCCTGCCTTGTTGCTCGAGTTCTCTGCCTTGTCGCTCGAGTTGCTAGCGCACCCATTTTTTGCAAAAAAAAATCACTTTACTACCAAATGGTTCGTAAAGTGATTTTCTCATTACCAGGGTCAGGATGAAGCAATTTCTTCTGGGGCTTCATTTCGGATAAGATAGTTGAAGGCATTTAAGGCCGCATTCGCGCCGGATCCCATGGAAATGATAATTTGTTTGTTTGGATCATCGGTGCAGTCCCCCGCAGCAAATACGCCAGGTACGTTTGTTGCACCATGTCGATCGACGGTGATCTCACCAAATTTATTTCGTTCAACTGCGTCGCCTAGCCAGTCCGTATTCGGCAGAAGACCGATTTGGACAAATACGCCTGCAAGTTCAATATGATGTTCTGTTTGTGTACCACGATCCACATAGGTAATACCGTTTACGTTGTCTGTTCCGGTAATTTCTGTGGTTTGCGCGTTTGGCAGAACAGTGACGTTTGGCAGGCTTTTGAGGCGATCCTGTAGTACAGAATCGGCTTTGAGCTCCGGTGCAAATTCAAGAACCGTTACATGCTTTACAATTCCTGCAAGGTCAATGGCTGCTTCCACACCAGAATTTCCGCCGCCAATAACAGCTACGTCTTTTCCTTCAAACAGCGGACCATCACAGTGTGGACAGTATGCGACGCCTTTATTTCGGAATTCATCCTCACCGGGTACGCCAACTTTGCGCCAGCGCGCACCTGTTGAAAGGATAACGGATTTACTATTGAGAACGGCTCCGTTTTCCAGTTCAATTTCAACGAAGTCCTTCTTTTTTTCTAAACTTTTGGCACGTTGTAAATTCATCACGTCGATGTCATAGTCTTTCACGTGTTCTCCTAGGTTTGCTACGAATTGAGGGCCTTCGGTACGCTTGACACCGATGAAGTTTTCAATCGCTGCTGTGTCGTTGACCTGGCCGCCGAAGCGTTCAGCGACAATACCTGTACGAATGCCTTTACGCGCTGCATAGATTGCAGCACTTGCACTCGCCGGTCCACCTCCGACAACAAGTACATCAAACGGATCTTTATTTTCAAATTCAGAAGCGTCCGGACCACCGCCAAGCTTAGCAAGTATCTCATCGAGCGTCATACGGCCGCTTCCAAATGATTCTCCATTCAAAAATACAGTCGGTACTGCCATGATGTTGTTGCTTTCTGCTTCTTCTTTAAATGCGGCACCATCAATCATGGTATGCGTGATGTTCGGGTTAAGCACGCTCATTAAATTGAGTGCCTGTACAACATCCGGACAATTTTGACAGCTCAGACTAACGTATGATTCAAAGTGGTACTCCCCTTCTAAGGCTTTAATTTGTTCCTTTACTTTCTCATCAGCCTTTGGTGCTCTGCCACTTACTTGCAGCAACGCCAGTACCAAAGAAGTAAATTCATGTCCAAGCGGGATACCGGCAAATGTTATTCCAGTGTCTTCACCGATACGGTTCACGCTAAAGCTTGGGGTTCGCTTAAGCTTGGTATTCTCCACTTTGATATTGGATGACATGGCGGCTAGTTCGTCCACGAGCTCCACCATGTCACGGGAAACGTTATCCGATCCCGCACTTACTTTGAGTAGCACATCGCCTTCCATCATTTTTAGGTATTGGGCGAGCTGTGCTTTTATATCTGCACTTAGCATGATTGATCGCACTCCTTAAATTTTTCCTACAAGATCAAGACTTGGTTCAAGTGTTTGGGAACCTTCTTCCCATTTAGCCGGGCAAACTTCGCCTGGGTTATTACGGACATACTGTGCTGCTTTCACTTTGCCAATCAATGTGCTTGCATCACGGCCGATACCGTCTGCGTTGATTTCAGCTGCTTGTACAACACCGTCCGGGTCAATAATGAACGTACCGCGTTGCGCAAGCCCCTCTGCTTCGTCCAGTACATCGAAGTTGCGGGAAATGGTTTGGGAAGGGTCACCAATCATAATATATTCAAGTTTGCTAATCGCATCTGAGTAATCATGCCATGCTTTATGAACAAAATGCGTATCCGTTGAAACGGAGTAAACTTCTACACCAAGGTCTTTCAATGTCGCGTATTGGTCTTGAAGATCTTCAAGCTCTGTCGGACAAACGAATGAGAAGTCTGCTGGATAAAAGCAAACAATACTCCACTGTCCTTTCAGGTTTTCTTCAGTTACCTCTATAAATTCACCTTTTGTGCTATCGTAAGCGGATGCTTTGAATGGTTGTACTTCTTTTCCAATTAAGGACATAATAAATTTCCTCCTACTATGTTTTTTAGAATTATTCATAAATCATTTGGGACCATCGCTTCTTTCGTTTAAATGGTCTTCATTAATTTATTTTCGTTATTTATTTATAATAATTCTAATACGATTATGATTATTACATAGAAAGTTATTTTGGTCAATCGAAAAGCTCGGGATTCAATGTAATTTATTTTGAACAATTTGTGTCTATGGTTTTGGTCCTTTTAGCTAATAGACACACGATCATATTCTATGTTTTGATAATTTTTAAAAATAAATGATCGATTTTTATATTCATTTTTATCAATTATCTTTAAACATTATCAATTATGCTGTGTTTAGGAAAGATAGAATATGCTCAGAATAGAAGAATCAAATGAGAAAATCCCTTCATAAGCGCTAGTCGTAAAACCTGCGTTTCACGTGATAATGACTCCTTTGCGCGAGTTCTATACTTTTTCGCTTGACTCTCCTACCTTATTGCGCGACTTTCACATTTTTTGCCTATTATTCTTTTAAAATAGCAAGATCCTATAACTGGGATGATTTCCAGTCAATAGGATTGAAAAATTTTCAAAAAATGAACGTGCATGTTTTCCCTTTTTTACCAATAGGATGAGTAATAAAGCGATAGAATTGTAAGCGTTTACTAATATGCTACTGGGAGGGAACATCATGAATAGTACCATTGTTACCGTATTTATCTTATATTTTATTGTCATTATTGGGATTGGTTATCTAACAAGTCGTGGGAAGTTAAGCCATTCGGAATTTCTGCTTGGCGGGAAAAGGCTGCCGGGATGGGCGTTGGCATTCTCTGAACGTGCAACTGGTGAATCGGCATGGCTCTTGCTTGGTTTTACAGGCTTTGTGTTTACGACAGGACTTTCAGGAATTTGGGTCGCCGCTGGGATTGCCTCCGGGATCATTTTTTCCTGGCTGGTTTTAGCAAAGAAATTTAGGCAAGAAACGGATCATCATAAAGTATTGACCTTACCAGATTATTTTGCGGTTAACTTTAAGGAAAAGGCAAATATCATTCGGTGGATTACGACGATATTAATCGCCAGCTTTTTTATGTTTTATGTTGGTGCGCAACTGGCTGGGGCTGGGAAATTATTTCTGACTTCCTTTGACATGGACCCTGCACTAGGGATTGTTATTTCCACCATTGTTGTGTTATCCATTGCCTTTTTTGGCGGATTCATCTCTGTCGTATGGACAGATATGATTCAAAGTATCATGATGCTTGTTACGCTTGTTGTCTTACCGATTGTTGCACTTGTTTACATCGGCGCAAATGACTTATCCATCAGTCAATCGCTTAGCACAGCAGGGGATTCGTTTCACTCTTGGTTTGGCGGTGCAACAGGTTTTGCCTTAGGGGTACTCTTTTTCAATAACTTCTCATGGTTCTTTGGATACCTTGGCGGTCAGCCGCAATTAAGTGCCCGTTTCATGGCATTGAAAAATGAAAAAGAAGTAAAACAAGGAATGACGGTTGCCATTGTTTGGACCGTTTTAGCCTATATCGGTGCCTTTTTGATCGGGCTTGCAGCGATTGCGATTTACGATCAGGGATCGTTTGCGGATGTGGAAACCATTTTGCCTGTGATGATTATGGACTTGATGCCTCCATGGATTGCCGGGCTGCTGCTTGCCGGGATATTGGCTGCGATTATTACGACTGCCAATTCACAATTGCTTGTTGTGACCAGTTCCGTTAGTGAAGATATTATTCACCGAGCACTTGGAATTAAATTGTCCGACAGGCAGCTTGTCTGGATATCCAAAATGACGATCCTTATCTCCGGAATTTTAGGAATGGTCATTGCATTAACCTCCGATTCGCTCGTGTATCTCATCGTAAGCTGGGCATGGGCAGGCGTCGGTGGTACACTATCTCCAGTTATTCTAATGACCTTTTTCTGGAAGCGTTATTCGAGTACAGGTGCCATCGCCACAATTATTTCCGGATTTGTATTCACGATTTTGTGGATTAGTACACCGCTTGATTCCATCATTACTTCACGTTTCTCCACCTTTTTCATTGCTGCCATCTTTGGCATTGTGTTCAGTTTGCTGTTTCCGGATAAGAAAGACGGAAGTGCTGTGGAATAGGTTAAAATACAAGTTCCCTGCATTCATCATGCAATGCAGGGAACTTTTTTACGTGCGCAGAATGGCTCTTTGAACCTTGCTAGTGATGCCATGCGTGTTGCGCGAGTTCTATCGTTTATTGCGCGACTTTCTCACTTTATCGCTCGAGTCGATCACTTTATCGCTCGAGTCAATCACTTTATCGCTCGAGTCAATCACTTTATCGCTCGACATTCGCTTAAGAGCCGTTAG
>NZ_JFBD01000138.1 GCF_000709085.1 Virgibacillus alimentarius
TTTTTAAATTCGCAATTCCCTTATTAATTCCATTAATTTTAAAGTATGTTATTGATAATATTATTAATGCGGGTCACTTAAGTGATTCGTCAAAAATTAATCAGCTTTTTTTATTAATGGGAATAGCCTTCTTTGTGTTTCTTATCCTTCGACCGCCAATCGAGTATTTCCGACAATACTTGGCACAGTGGGTAGGTAACAAAATCCTTTATGACATAAGAGATAGGCTGTTTGAGCATATTCAAAAATTAAGTTTAAAATTCTATTCTACGACAAAAACCGGAGAAATTATTTCCCGGATAATACATGATGTCGAACAAACAAAGATTTTTGTAGTTACTGGTCTCATGAATGTTTGGCTTGATATGATAACCATCCTTATAGCGATAGGAATTATGCTTACAATGGATGTGTCCTTAACGATTGTTGCAATTATACTGTTTCCTTTGTTTGGTTTTTCGATTAAGTATTTTTATGGCCGCTACGCCGTTTAACGAGGGAAAGGTCCCAGGCACTTGCAGAAGTACAAGGGCATCTGCATGAAAGAGTACAGGGTATGCCAGTAACAAGAAGTTTTGCACTAGAAGATTATGAGCAGGAACAATTTGGAATACGCAATGAAAATTTCTTAACGAAAGCGTTAAAGCATACAAGCTGGAATGCTAAAACATTTGCAGCAACAAATACCATTACAGATTTGGCACCGTTGCTTGTAATTACGTTTGCAGGATACCAAGTAATTTCCGGGAATTTGACAATGGGCACAATGGTTGCCTTTGTTGGGTATATGGAAAGAGTATATAGTCCCCTGCGACGTTTAATCAATTCTTCCACTACGCTGACACAATCCATTGCATCCATTGATCGTGTCTTTGAATTAATGAATGAAAAATACGATATTGTTGATAAAGAAAATGCAATAAAACTCGGACGTGTTGATGGAACGATTGACATGGAAAATGTCCTATTTCAATATGACGAAGAGGAAGCGTACGTGCTAAAAAATATAAACCTTTCCGTTGAAAAAGGCGAAACCATTGCTTTAGTTGGCATGAGCGGGGGAGGGAAATCAACATTAATAAGCTTAATTCCCCGTTTTTATGACGTCACAGATGGATCTATTAAAGTAGATGGTATGGATATTCGTGATGTGAACGCCAGGTCATTGCGTAATAATATTGGAATGGTATTGCAAGATAACACGCTATTTAGCGAATCGATAGCTGTAAATATTCGTATGGGAAATCCGAATGCTACAGATGAAGAAGTCATTGCAGCCGCAAAAGCAGCCAACGCACATGATTTTATAATCAGTTTGCCATACGGCTACGATACGCAGGTAGGGGAAAGAGGCGTAAAGCTTTCTGGCGGACAAAAACAACGAATCGCGATAGCTCGGGTATTCTTAAAGAACCCACCAATCTTAATTTTTGATGAGGCCACATCTGCTTTGGATCTGGAAAGTGAGCATACGATCCAAGAAGCAATGGAGAAATTAGCATCTGATCGCACGACATTTATTGTTGCTCATCGTTTAGCTACGATTACGCATGCTGATCGAATTGTTGTGATTGAACACGGGGAGATTCAGGAGATAGGTTCACATGATGAACTTATGCGGCTTAAAGGAAGCTATTATGAGTTATATCAAGTACAGGATTTAGATGCGATCTAGACAAGTACCAGGCATAAGAATGAAATAAAGGGTGAAGATGAGAGAGGGTTCCTCGTAAGAAAATTTACAAGGAACCCTCTATTCATTTTCTATTTTATTTTAATTGGCTAAATGCATGTCCTACAGCGTTGATGGTTTCATCAATATCTGCTTCTGTATGTTCTGTTGTTAAAAACCATGCTTCGAATTTGGAGGGAGCTAAATTAATTCCTTGATGGAGCATTAGCTTGAAAAATTTACCGAATAATTCACCATCGGTTGCCTCAGCCTCAGCATAATTTGTTACTTTATCTTCGCTAAAAAAGACGGTCAATGCGCCACATCGGCGGTTGACGGTAACAGGGATATTTGCCTGGTTAGCTTTTTCTAATATTCCTTTTTCCAGACGCGCTCCCAGCTGATCCAATTTTTCGTAAGTACCTTCTTGCTGCAATACCTCAAGGCATGCTATCCCGGAAGCCATAGAAGCAGGATTGCCAGCCATCGTTCCTGCCTGATATGCAGGTCCGAGCGGGGCAACCTGTTCCATAATATCTTTTCGTCCACCGTATGCACCAATCGGTAAACCACCACCAATAATCTTGCCCATTGCTGTCATATCAGGTTCTACTTCATATAATTGTTGTGCACTTCCGTATGTAAAGCGAAATGCAGAAATAACTTCATCATAAATTACTAATGCGCCAACTTCATGTGTCAGGTTGTTAACTGTTTGCAAGAATCCTTCATGTGGTTCTACAATACCAAAATTTCCAACAAGCGGTTCCACTACTACTGCAGCAATTTGATCTCCCCATTTGCTGAGTGCTTCTTTAAAGGAAGGAAGATCGTTAAAAGGAACAGTAATTACTTCTTCGGCAACAGCCTTTGGGATTCCAGCTGAATCAGGCGTCCCTAATGTGGCAGGGCCAGATCCTGCTTCTACTAAAACCGAATCAAAATGTCCATGATAACAACCTGCAAATTTGATTATTTTTGTACGATTTGTAAAGGCCCGTGCAACTCGAATTGTTGTCATCACTGCTTCTGTGCCAGAATTTACAAAACGCACCTTATCAAGGGAAGGTATTGTTTCTTTTAGTATTTGAGCAAATGTATTTTCAAGTTTCGTTGGAGTTCCGTATAAAACACCATTTGTAGCAGCATTCGTTATTGCTTTTGCAATATGGGGATGGGCATGTCCAGTAATAATTGGACCATATGCGGCTAAATAATCAATATATTTATTCCCATCTACGTCCCAAAAATAAGCCCCTTTTGCATGTTCCATATAGACAGGGGTACCGCCTCCGACACCATTATATGCTCTAGACGGCGAGTTAACTCCTCCAACAATATGTTCCAGCGCTTCTTCATACAGTGCCTCTGAATTTGTAAATTTCATCAAACTTGCCTCCTCTTCCATAATGAACAAATCACATAGCCTTTTTTAACTTAGCGGTGTATAGCTTACGTATAAAAATAAAGTTTATAAAATGTACAATAAAATAGGCCATGATGACAACGATACTTGGTAATAAAATTGATGATGCCAGCATATTTTGCAGTGCCTTAAAAGCAAAGCTGGCATGAATAACTGCAACGAAAAAAGGTATAAAGAATAAAAATCCTAGCTGTTTAGTGATAATTTTTTTCATTTCAGACTCGGTTAACCCAAGCCGATATAACGAATGAAAATGATCCAGATCTTTATCAATATTTTGATACAAGCGGAAGTATAAAATGGAACCAGCTACTAGGAAAAACAGCACACTAATAAATATACCAAAAAAGAACGAGTAAGACATACTGTCCTTCATATTAACATAAAATTCAGCCTTTGATTCAGGGTAGGCGACCTCAAAATCAACAGAATCCAAAATGGTTTTCGTTTTTTCTTTATGGTTTATCCAATTGGGAATATGCATGATGTAATTATAATATATTTCGTCTTCTGAGCTCCGTTCGTATAGCCTATTGTATAAGTCATCAGATATTATGATTGGAAAAGAAGTAAATAGATTATTATTCGTATTAGCTGTTTTTAATTTAATGTCTAGTAATTGATGATCAAATTCAAAGGAAAGTTTTTTAGGTGTTTCTAATCTGATCTGTGAAAGAAAGTCATTTATTAACAGATAGCCTGTATTTGATGTTGGTTGAAATGTACTGGTTTGTTCGCTCATTTCGGTTAATTTTCTATAATTTGAAAAGGAAAAGAATGTATGTTGTTCTGCCTCCTTCCAGTTATTTGTATCGGTATAGGCCTCTGTTCTAACACTGTTGATGACCGCTGATGTAAAATCTATATTCGCCTTACGAAATTCCTTTTTTATTCTATTAATTTCCTTCTGAAATTCGTCTTTATCCACATCTCTTTGAGAAACGATAGATACATCTTGTGGGATAAATCTTTCGGTTTCGGTTATCACACTTTGGAACAAACCATATATAACACCTGAAGATGTAAAAGCAACTGCACTTAGAATAGCAGAAAAAAAGAGTAGCCGTGCATTATCTTTCAATTTATAAGTAAAGTCTGAGATGATCAATAAATTCAGATATCGATAATAGTAATGCTTACTGCGCTTTAAGAGATTCGTGCATGCAATACTAAGCTGAGTAAAGAGAAAATATGTACCTGGAATAATCAATGCTAAAATTGGAAACATGCGCCACATCATAGACATCATATTAGCGGTATAGGCTAAGTAATAAGCATAACCGATAGTACTGAGAGATAAGATACTCAATATCCAAGAAAAATTTGGTTCTTTTTTCGCTTTCGTAGTACCTTGAAATACATCCATAATAGCGTTTGTCCGTAATGACCATACAACGATAATTGAATTGAACTCAAACATGATAAAAAATAAAAATGCAGTTAGTCCAATCGCTTCCATGGAAATATAAAAAGGTAAAATTTCATCCAGTCCAAGAACCAAAGACAAAATCATTAAAAATACTTTCAGCAGCAAAGCACCAACTAGAAGACCAACAATGATTGCAACGCATCCAATAATAGTATTTTCAAGAATCAGCATTTGATTTAACTGGGATTTACTAATCCCAAATGTTGTTAACAAACCATATTCTTTTTT
>NZ_JFBD01000139.1 GCF_000709085.1 Virgibacillus alimentarius
CTTAAGTTTACTGCCATGAACACAAATCGTAATTCATTTTCTACCTTTTCTTTACCTTTCACTGAAAAACGTATGAAATACAAATTAGCTTTCAAAAATCCGAAGACTGGTCCACATCTATTTTACGTTTTCCAGATCTCCCCAGTTTTCCCTTCTGAAAAGCTTCTGTCTTATATATTCTTTTTGTTGCTCCCATTTCTCGTTATCGTAAATTTTGAAAATTAGCCCACTATTACGTTGACTGGAACGAAAGGTGGCTGACTCCCGCCTGCGAGAAAAGAACGGGTCTGAAGACCGCGCAGGAAGTGGTTTTCTTCCAAGGAGGCTGAGGCCGTGCCCGCGGAAAGCAGCCACCTGCAGTGCAAATCAACGGGATTACTAAATAAGTATAAATCGCACGGAAAAGTAAAATGAAAAAGTTCGGGAGTTCCATCTAGAGATGGGACTCCCGAACTTTTTTTACATTTACTGGGGTTTTGTCCCAGTCTTTTTATTTTTAGTTTGAAGACAAGATTATTTTGATTGTCGCATAAAAGTAGATATAAGTTTCAACTTTTTCGGATTATATGCATATGTTGGTAAAGAGCAAATAGCCCACATAGTGAAAAACGAAAGGAGAATGATTTGCTTGAAAATCCATATCGTACAAAAAGGAGATACGTTGTGGGAAATCGCAAAAAAATATAATGTTGATTTCGAAGAAATGAAACAAATTAATTCACAACTCTCAAGCCCAGATATGATTATGCCAGGTATGAAAGTAAAGATACCTAGCTCAACAAAAGTGGTCAAAAAAGAAAGTAAGGTACCAAAGGAGAAGCAAAAATCCCATTTAGAGCATCCATATAAGGATATATCCCCAAAGCCTCTTCCAACAATTGCGGAAGATGATCATAAAAAACCAAAAGAGGTCAAAGTGGAGAAACCCAAAATGGATCTATCAAAAAAACCAGAAATGCCCAAGATGGAAATGCCACAAATGCCAATGCCCGAACTACAAGAACACGAATTACAGACAACACCAAATAATTATCCAGAAGTACAACAAGAACCGCAATTTCCTAAAGGAGAGATGCCATTACAAGATCAGCAAATGATGTTTCAACCTATACCCGTGCAAATAATACCAGTATGTTGTTGCCATATGAAGAATCCATGTCACGCTGGAGCATATCATGCACACTTTTCTGAAAATATGGGGGGAGGGCCACCACATCCATATCATCACATGCCTATGCAGCAGGTGATGCACTCAGCTGATAAAGGAAATTTTGAATATTATGATTGCCCATCTCCAAGCATTGAAATGGGAGTAAAACCAGGTTATCCAAAATATGAAAATCATTATGATTGCATGGATCATCAGTATCATCCATTGAATTTCCCAATCCATACTAATCCTGTTGAAGTGCAGCATGGCTATCCATTCCGCCCTGTCTCTCATGCATCATATTTTGAGCCGGATTATTTACATGAACCGCAAAGTTGGTATGATTCCGACCATCCTAATCATATGTATCCAACACCTCCTGAGTTTCCAGGTTCAGGACTTGACCCTCAGAGGGATAAGGATAATTCAAAAGGTGAATAAGTTTAAACAAAGAGACGAAGTCCTTAAAGCTCGTCTCTCTTCTTTTTTACGTAAGGAAGGAGAATTAACGGTTCAAAGGATAACTCCTATTAAAAATCATGTCTTTTATATAGAATCCGCTTTGGGGAAAGCACTTATTTTAAAATCATACCGAAAGTTGAAAGTGATTGAACAACAATGGCATTTTTTTGAACAATTACAAGCATCTTTTGTTATTCCTTTTATTAAATATCCAAATGGAAAAAAGACAATTACAGATGGGAACTATTTTTGGACCATTGCCCCTTTCGTGCGAGGTAGACAGCTAGATTACCAGCATAAAAAGGACAGAATTACAGCAATTAAGACATTACATGCTTTCCATAAAAAAGCAAATCATATTTACTTTCCCAACCAAATAAAAAAAGATTTATTTATTTTACGTTGGAAGCACAGGTTAGCTGCTTTTAAAAAAACAGAGCATGTCTTTCAGAAAAATGGTTTTGAAATGTTGTATAAGGATATGGTAACAACCATGCACTATTACTTAAAAACAGCAGAAAATCTTTCCTGGGATAAGAATGAAAAAGATGCAAACATTCATGGTAAATGGATTCATGGAGACGTTGCTTCACATAACTTTATTCAAAATGAACAAACATATATGATTGATTTTGATTTATTGTCATGTGGAACACAATTATATGATTATATCCAGCTAGGTCAGCGCTTTTTGCCTTATATCAATTGGGACCTTAATGAGTTATGTTCATATCAAATGGTTAAAGATAAAAATCAAAAGAAATGGCTAACCTCTATTATGATTCCGAGTGATATGATTAGAGAATGGATGTTCTTTCTTTCTTATGGTTCATCGTTTGCAAGAAAACAATATTTATCACAAATGGAAAAAACATGGGGAAAGCGCCAGTTCTTTTTGAAAAATGCTAAATCAATGCTAAAATCATTATAGTTATTCCATATAAAGGAGCTGTAATTGTGGAGAAAATAGTTGAAGATATAGTTAAATGGTTACAGAAACAGGCAAAGCTTGCAAAAGTTAATGGTTTATTAGTAGGAGTAAGTGGCGGCCTTGATTCAGCTGTGGTTGCTCACCTCATAAAACGGGCATTTCCAGATGAATCATTAGGCGTGATTCTTCCGTTGAATAGTAATCCTGAAGGTATGAAAGATGCGCATAACGTATTAAAAAGTTGTGATATAAAAGGCTTAAACATCGATTTATCAAAGACACATGAACTTTTGTTTTCACAAATACAAGAGCAATTGAAGCAAGAAAATGATTTTAAGCAAGAAAATGAACAACTTGCTGACGCCAATTTACGTGCAAGATTGCGCATGAGTACATTATATACAATTGCGACCAATTACAATTATTTAGTTGTTGGAACAGATAACGCTTCAGAGTGGTATACAGGATATTTCACTAAGTATGGAGATGGTGGAGTAGATATTTTACCTATCGTTGATTTTACTAAAGAAGAAGTACGACAAATGGCTTCGATTTTGGGCGTTCCTAAGGAAATTATTCATAAAAATCCTAGTGCGGATTTATGGGAAGGTCAAACGGATGAAGATGAAATGGGAATAACTTATGATAAAATTGACGCCTACTTAAAAGGTGAAAAAATCCCTGAAGCAGATGAAGAAATTATTGAAAGTATGCATAAACGTACAAATCATAAACGAAGCCTTGTCTCGAAATATAAACGGATAGATAGAACTTCCTTAATTTAACTGTGTAAAATAATCTTCCTTAAACAAACTAAATGTAAGGGAGGTTATTTAATGAAAGCAAAAATAATAACAACAATAAGTATTATTATGCTTTTTACTATTGGATGTACAAATATGAATACGGATGAAAAAAATGAAACAGGGAGTAACAATGAGACAACACATCCAATTAATTACGAGACAAAAGAACAAGAGCAAAATCGCTTAGGGGTAAATAAACAGAATACAAATGAAAATGATTATTATAAAGGGGATAACCCCGAAAGAATTAACTCAGGTAAAGATGGAAATCATAATACGGATATTTTTACAACAGATGAAGCTAAAAAAATATCCGAACAGCTTTCAAAACGAAAAGATATTAAACAAACACAAGTAGCTACAACTGAGAAAAGTGTTATAGTAGGGATTATGTTGAATGAGCAAAGTAAACAAATTGACAACCAAAATATTGTAAATGATATAGAAAAAGAAGTCAGCAAGTTATCACCAAATAAAGAAATAGTTGTATATACGGATAATATTCATTGGAACCAAATGAAAAATTTAGATTCAACGATAAGAAATAAGGATAATGGAGATAATAATATAGATTAAAACCTTTGTTTTACTACAAAGGTTTTTTTAAGTATGATTGAATTTTACTTACCATATCATCGTATTTTTGATATACTAAAAAAGGAATTTTTTAGAGAGGAGAATGTCCGATGGCAGGTCATTCTAAGTGGCATAATATACAAAGAAGAAAAAATGCGCAAGATGCCAAAAGAGGTAAAATTTTTATGCGTCATGCAAAGTTAATATACTCAGCTGCCAAACAAGGTGGGGGAGATCCTGACATGAATCCTGCTTTACGATTAGCGATAGATAAAGCAAAAACGGACAACATGCCAAATGATAATATAGATCGGGCTATTAAAAAAGCAACCGGAACATTGGATGGCGCTAGTTATGAAGAAATTACCTATGAGGGATATGGCCCCGGAGGTGTCGCTGTCATTGTTCAAGTACTAACTGACAACAAAAATAGAACTGCGGCAGAAATTAGGCATGCCTTTAATAAAAATAATGGTAATTTAGGCGAGAACGGTTGTGTTTCATTTATGTTTGATCGCAAAGGCTATATTATTATTCTAAATGAAAATGGAAAAATTGATGAAGATGAAATGACCCTGGAAGCGATAGAGGCTGGAGCGGATGATATAGCCGTTCAAGATGGAGCGTTTGAAATCTTTACGTCTCCTGACAGCTTTGAAGCTGTTTGCGCATATCTACGGGAAGCTGGGTATAGCTTAGCGGATGAAGAAATTACATTGATTCCTCAAACATATAGCAGTATAGATGAAGATAATGAGGGAAAAATGATGAATTTGATTGATATGCTTGAGGAAAGTGAAGATGTGCAAGATGTTTTTCACAACATGGAAATTTCCAGTTAAATAGGCACATTATGTAAACTTCCATTTCTTTTATTTAAGAGGTGGAAGTTTCACTTTACTACATCTTCTATGTGTAAATATGTTAATATAGAAGAAGGAGTGTAAAGGAGAAGGTCAATGATTGCATTTATAAAAGGTAATCTTACATACATATTAGAAGAGTCTATCATAGTTGATGTGCATGGGGTTGGGTATGAAATATTTTGTGCTGATCCCTTCATGTTTCAATCATCAATAAATCAAGAAATGAAGATCTATACATATCATCATGTACGAGATGATGCTCAAGTTTTGTATGGTTTTAAGAATGAAGATGAAAAATATTTATTTACCAGGCTCATCTCTGTCTCGGGAATAGGACCAAAAGGAGCTTTAGCAATTCAAGGCAGCGTTGATGTGGAGTCATTTGTTTCTGCGGTGGAACGTGAGGACGAAAAATTTTTAACGAAGTTTCCAGGTGTTGGTAAAAAAACAGCGAGGCAAATAATCCTTGATCTTAAGGGGAAATTAACTTCAATGATATCGATTGCGCATGAATCGGAAAGCAAAGTAGATACTAATCAGGAAAATGCAGATAGTTTGAAAGAAGCACAAGAGGCATTGAAAGCTCTCGGATATACAGAAAAAGAAATTAAAGCAGTGCTGCCAAAATTGCCAAAAGATCAGAATGTGAGCACAGATGAACTCATACGTAAAGCGTTAAATTTATTTATGAAAAACTAACAAATGGGGGATAATAATGGAGGATCGAATGGTCACAGGTGAATTTCAAGCAGAAGATGCTTCTGATGAGCTTAGTCTTCGCCCCACAACATTAAGTCAATATATTGGTCAATCAAAAATAAAGGAAAATTTAGGCATTTTTATCCAGGCAGCGAAAATGCGCGAGGAACCTTTAGATCATGTATTGTTATATGGCCCTCCCGGCTTAGGGAAAACAACTTTAGCAGCAATCATTGCAAATGAAATGGGTGTGGAGTTTCGGACAACATCAGGACCATCTATTGAACGATCCGGTGATTTAGCAGCAATACTTTCCTCACTAGAACCGGGTGATGTTCTGTTTATTGACGAAATTCATAGACTCCCACGTGCTGTTGAAGAAATTTTGTATCCAGCTATGGAAGACTTCTTTCTTGATATTGTTATTGGTACTGGTCCTAGTGCAAGATCAGTTCGCATTGATTTACCCCCTTTTACCTTGGTGGGCGCCACCACAAGAGCAGGATTGCTATCAGCTCCATTGAGGGATCGTTTTGGTGTATTGAGCAGACTAGAATTTTATGAAGCTGTTGATCTTTGTGAAATTGTTAAGCGGTCTGCAGATATCTTCCAAACGTCAATAACAAAAGAAGCAGCAATAGAAGTCGCTCGCAGAGCAAGAGGTACACCTAGGATAGCCAATCGGCTCTTAAAGCGCATTCGTGATATTTCACAAGTAAAAGAAGAAAAGACAATAAGTTTAGAAACAGCGGATTTAGCTTTAAATATGCTTCAAGTTGATGATGTTGGTTTGGATCACATTGATCATAAACTTTTAAAAGGGATTATTGAGGATTTTAAAGGTGGACCTGTAGGTTTAGATACGATAGCAGCAACTATTGGTGAGGAACCCCAAACAATAGAAGATGTATATGAACCATATTTGCTGCAAATTAGCTTTATCCAGCGTACGCCGAGAGGAAGAATTGCAACCCCCAGAGCTTACAACCATTTCGGTTTAAAAACGGAGGCGCAGGAATGAACCCTGGAAAGCTTTTTATTTTAATCGGAGTTCTATTGATTGTAGTTGGGATTATTTGGACATTTATTGGAAAGCTTCCTGGCGATATTAGCTTCAAAAAGGGAAATATGTCTTTTCATTTTCCTATTATGACATCGATTGTCATAAGTATAATATTATCGCTTATTTTATTTATAATTGGAAAGTTCCGTTAGAAGTTAGTGAGGAGAACAGCATATGAATATAGACGACTTTGACTTTAATTTGCCCCAAGAACTGATTGCTCAAACACCATTAAAGGAGAGAGATTCCTCTCGTCTACTAGTGTTAAATAGGAAAGCAAGAAAAATAACGCATAAATATTTTTCCGATATTAAGAACTACCTTAAAAAGGGAGACTGTCTTGTTTTAAATGATACTCGTGTACTTCCAGCACGACTTTATGGAGTAAAGGAAGATACAGGTGCAAAAATAGAGATATTACTTCTTCACCAAAAGGAGCAAAATTATTGGGAAGTGCTTGCAAAGCCTGCAAAAAAAGTGAAATTAGGAACAGAAATGATATTTGGGAATGGTGAATTACGTGCGACTTGCACTGAAATTAAGGACCATGGCGGACGTATTTTTCATTTTACTTATGAGGGAATTTTTTATGAAGTGTTAGATAAATTGGGAGAAATGCCATTACCCCCTTATATTAAAGAACAATTACCAGAGAGAGAACGTTATCAAACTGTTTTTGCTAAAGAGGAAGGTTCAGCTGCAGCCCCAACAGCTGGTCTGCACTTTACAAATGCACTATTAGAAGAAATAAAAGCAATGGGGGTAAAACTAGCGTTTATTACACTTCATGTGGGACTTGGTACCTTCCGTCCCGTAAGCGCAGAAAAAATTGATGAACATGAGATGCATGCGGAATTTTATCATATGTCTGAAGAGACAGCTCAGCTACTTACGGAAGTAAAAGAAAAAAATGGAAGAATAATTGCGGTAGGAACAACATCGACCAGAACACTGGAAACAATCGCTGGAAAAAACGATGGAACATTTGTAGCCTCAAGCGGATGGACAGATATCTTTATTCACCCGCCTTACAAATTTCAAGCCGTTGACGGCCTACTAACAAATTTCCATTTACCAAAATCAACGTTGCTCATGTTAGTAAGTGCGTTTGCAGATAGAGAAATTATTCTACAGGCATATGAGCAGGCCGTAACGAACCGCTATCGCTTCTTTAGCTTCGGAGATGCCATGTTAATTTTATAAAAAGCTTATATGCTGATATTTTAAAAGAAAAGGATCGAATTAAAATGAAGCCGATAACATATGAATTAATGAAAACTTGTAAACAAACTGGAGCCCGTCTTGGACGAGTCCACACCCCCCATGGCTCATTTGATACCCCCACATTTATGCCTGTTGGCACATTAGCCACAGTAAAAACAATGAGTCCTGAAGAACTGGAGGAATTGAATGCAAATATTATTCTCTCCAACACCTATCATTTATGGTTAAGACCTGGGGATGATATTATTGGTGAAGCTGGAGGCTTACATCAATTTATGAATTGGAATAAAGCAATTCTAACAGATTCAGGGGGTTTTCAAGTTTTTAGTTTAAGTGACAGGCGTGAGATCAAAGAAGAAGGGGTTCATTTTCGCCATCATTTAAGCGGGGAAAAATTATTTTTATCTCCTGAAAAAGCGATGCAAATTCAAAATGTCCTTGGTTCAGATATAATGATGGCATTTGATGAATGTCCCCCATATCCTGCGACATACGATTATATGAAAGCATCTGTAGAAAGAACGTCACGTTGGGCGGAGAGATGTTTAGAGGCACATCTAAGGCAAAATGATCAAGGATTATTTGGCATTATCCAAGGAGGCGAATATGAGGATTTAAGAAAGCAAAGTATAGAAGATTTAACATCCTTAGATTTTCCCGGATATGCAGTTGGCGGTCTTTCCGTTGGTGAGCCGAAGCATATCATGAATGAGGTGTTGGAGTTTACAACACCACTTATGCCAAGTAACAAACCACGCTATTTAATGGGGGTAGGCTCACCGGATTCATTGATTGACGGAGCTATACGCGGAATCGATATGTTTGACTGTGTACTTCCAACTCGGATTGCGCGTAACGGAACGTGCATGACTTCATTTGGTCGGCTTGTAGTTAGAAATGCAAAATATGCCCGCGATTTTCGCCCGATCGACGAAAAATGCGAATGCCATGTTTGCAAAAATTATTCACGCGCTTATATTAGGCATTTGATCAAATGTAACGAAACATTCGGTTTTAGGCTTACTACTTATCATAATTTATATTTTCTGTTAAACTTAATGAGGAAAGTTCGAAAAGCGATAAGTGAAGATCGACTTGGCGACTTTAAAAAAGCATTCTTTGAACAATATGGCTTGAATCAGCCTAATGCAAAAAACTTTTAGCGAAAGGAGGAACTTAAATGGAAGCATTGTCTCCCTTTATTATGATTGCATTAATGTTTGTGATTTTTTACTTTTTGCTTATCCGACCACAGCAAAAACGTCAAAAGCAAGTAAAACAAATGCAAGATAATTTACAAAAAGGTGATGCTATTGTCACCATCGGTGGTTTACATGGTGAAATTCATGCAATTGATGAATCGACGGTAGTAATTGTTACGGAAGGTACAAAACTTACATATGATCGTTCAGCAATTCGCGAAGTCAAAAATAATTAATAAAATGGAGTAGAGGGAGGACATTGGCCTCCTTCTACTCCATTCTTCATGCTTCATCATTTGCAACAACATTTACTCCTATCACACCACCGAATAGTGCTGCTGCAATGTAGCCAACGTGATGAAGTGCCTGTTCAAATGAAAAAATCTGTTGGTATCCTAAATATTGTACTAAAAAA
>NZ_JFBD01000140.1 GCF_000709085.1 Virgibacillus alimentarius
TTTTTTGAGCCACCCGGGGCCTGCCCAGCGCAATGGTTTAACCAGTGGAATGTAGGGCGCTATAAAGCCCATTGCTTTTATGCACCTTCATCAGCTGAATGTCCTGCTGTTTATTAGTGTAAAAAGATATTTCAGGAGGTTTTTTTATGAGTGAAAAGAATCATCATGTAAATCAGAGTTATCCAAATTATTATTACCCGCCTGCATCTCCTATGTATTATCCACCTGCATTTGGATACAGGCAAACACCGCCAAACCAGAATCAAAACCAGCAATACCCACCACAATATCCACTATATGCTCAAACGCAACAAGGAGCTGGGAATAACGCACAAGGCATGATGCCGATGGAGCAATCTTATATTGAAAACATCCTTCGTTTAAATCGGGGAAAAGAAGCTACTGTCCATATGACTTTTGAAGGAGATAACCAAAAGATATTTAAAGGAACTGTCGAAGCTGCTGGAAGGGATCATCTCATTTTAAGTGATCCGCAAACTGGAAGAAGATATTTATTATTAATGGTTTATCTCGATTATATTACTTTTGATGAAGAAATTAATTATGCTTATCCATATACTAGTTCCGCAGGGCAAACGGCCACGTACCCTGCAAGATAATTGATACTCCCGATAAAAAAGGGTGACGCACGAAGTCGATCCAAAACGTTATCGATCTTGTGGTCATCCTTTTTTACAAGCATTATGTTTTACCCTAAAAGGGGCGTTGCAAATGAAACATCCATATGAAAAATTTATGAATATCGAATTAGTATCTATCTTGCTTAGTATTTTAGTTGGTGTTGTTGCGTTTATTCAAGGCTATTTATTCCTCATCTTTTTAGCACTTTATCTAGTAGTTATCAGCTTGTCTTGTGATGCACTCATTAAATGGTATACCCATTATAAAAATGAGGCAATCATGCAATTTGTGCGATCTGGCATGCTATTTTTGCTTACGACTTACTTACTGTTAAGCCTATAAAAATTTAACGATAGCATATCCGAGTAATACCCAGCCGACTAAAAAAGCTACACCACCAAACGGTGTTATCATTGCAAGCAATTTTACACCAGTAGTTGAATAAAGGTAAAGACTACCGGAAAATAAAACAATCCCTATGAAAAACATCCATCCGGACCAAAGCAAGCCATTGCTTTGAATTTTTGCAAGCATTAGTCCTACGACAAGTAATGCCATTGTATGAAACATTTGATAATTGACCGCTTTCTCCCAAATTCCTAATGACTTTTCGGAAATTTTACCTTCTAAACCATGCGCTCCGAATGCTCCTAATGCTACAGCTAAAAATCCATTAATAACGCCAAGTAGTAGAAATAACTTCATTTTGTACACGCTCCGTTTCTTTCACGTTTAAAAATCAAAAATTGAGTTTCCGTTGGCTTCTTCATGATCCATGCTTTGCTTTTGAACTGTCTTATATTCACTGGATTGCCGTGATTGATTTCCAATCATTGCTTTCATTTCTTCCTGAGAGATCGCTTTTGAGTTAGACGTATCCGTTTCCTGCAATAATAAATCGCATAATAGTTGAACATGGGAAACATGTCTTTTCATAACTTCTTCCTTTTCGTGAAATTTCTTCGCCTTTTGTAATTCCGCCATCATTTTATTTATAACGGCTTGATTGGTTATTGCCACCATGATCACCCTTTCGGATCTTTGCCTTTCCAATTATAACATGAATCGTTTCTATTTTCTTTTCATATATGCTTGAGCTGACCAATGAAAATAAGCCCTGGGGTTATCCCACGGCTTATGCTTTCTCTACATCTCTATGATAATATATAAAGATAATCCTTAACATTAAGTAAAGTTCTTCTATGTGATGAACATACCGTATCAACAAAGCCTGATTTATCGATTCTGCTGCCCATTCGCCAAACTGAAACATGCATGACTCCAAAAAGCCATTCCTAAAATCCACACACCTATAGCTACATTCATTCACAGCAACATCTTATGACCTTGGTTTTCTTAAACACTCTGACTTTGCAAACGTTTACATTCGTCTTTCTCTTGTTCCTTTTTGTAATTATCATACATCCATTGCAGAAATTCCTTTTCTTTCCCTTGCAACTGTCTGCCAAGTTTCTTCCTTGTATCCTCACATACTTTCAAGAAGCTTTCCATAAAGTTAAGATACCCCCTCAAATTGAGTGACCTTATAACACTTTTTTCCATTATAACCCGGTAGCACTAGGATAGCAATACAATTTTTATAAATTTACAAAATTTACTGATAATATGACGCAATTATACAAGACCTGTAGATTTGCGTCATATCACCATATGGGGGAATATTTATACGATTTTCTCATAATCTGGCGATGAATGAACAGAATGAAATTGATCTTTATACACAAGATGCTCTCTTGTGAATTTCGTCGGGCTGTCAATACCAGCAGTAGCAGCCATTTCAAAAACGCCTTGTCGTATAGCAACTAAATAATTGCATACACGGTACTTTTTCTCTTCTACACTTAACCCATTTTGCAGCTTGCGGTCAGTTGTAGCCACACCAACAGGACAATTATTTGTATGGCAAACTTGAGCCATAATACACCCAACACTAAGCATAAACCCTCGGGCAATATTAATCATATCTGCTCCTAAAGCAAGAGCCATTGCAATTTTGTCAGGGGTAAGCAATTTCCCTGAGGCAACCATATGTGTTTGATCTCGGATTTCATACTTTTTCAATAAATCATCAACGAGAGGCAAAGCAGCAAATGTTGGTAAACCAACCGATTGTGCTAATTCATAATACGTTGCACCCGTTCCTCCATCTCCTCCGTCAACGGTAATAAAATCTGGTACAATCCCAGTTTCCTTCATCGCTCGAACAAATTCTTCCACTTGACTTTCATTACCAACCACGATTTTCGTTCCTACTGGCTTCCCACCCACATCGCGCATTTTTTGAACAAATTCAAGCAATCCTCTGCTATCTGAGAATTCCCTGAATCGATTCGGGCTATCAATTGTCGTCCAAGGTTTTATTTTACGAATTTCTGCAATTTCCTCTGTTACCTTTTCACCTTCTACGTGACCGCCTCGGGTCTTTGCTCCTTGTCCAAGCTTCAATTCAAATGCTTTTACTTGTTCGATATCGCTTTTCTTCTTAAATTCTTCCCATGAAAACTCTCCATCATCTGTTCGTACCCCAAACAGCCCTGGACTTATTTGCATAATCAGGTCCACATCGCCTTTTAAATGATACGGGGACAGACTTCCTTCTCCGGTATTCATCCAGGTTCCTCCAGCCATTCCCAAGCCTTTGGAAAGTGCTGTAATCGCATGATCCCCCAAGGATCCGAAGCTCATTGCTGATTGACCAATAAATCCTTTTATCTGGAAAGGCTTTTCCACCGTATCTTTACCAAGGACGATCGCCTCCTCATCCGGTAAATAATACGGGTTTAAAATCCCTTCTTCATGATGTTCCTTCCTGCTGAAAAGCTTCTCATTATCTATATGATATAATCTCGTTCTTATCTTAGGCTCCTGCTCCAGCTTCATTTCCTCTTTTTGCTTTGGAAACATATGATTTACGATATACAACCCAGATTCATCAAAATCACGTTCCGATCCAAATCCGATCATCCGGTCATTATATTTCGCCGCCTTATATACATATTCAAATTCCCCCCGGTTAAAAGGTTTGCCTTCATTATTATTATTAAATAAATACTGACGTAATTCAGGTCCCATTTTCTCAAGAATATAGCGCATTTTCCCTAAAACAGGATAATTCCGTAATATGGAATGTTCACGCTGCTTCTGATCATGGAAAAAAACACGAATAAACAGAATTAGTGGAACAACAGCCACAATTCCCATGAGAATAATAATTGTAATTAAAAGATCGACTACCACTTTACATTCCCCCATTTACAAAACAATATCAAAAAGTCTTTATATGTACACAAAACCCTCCTTCCCATTTCACCCTGAGACTAAACAATCGAGTAGGTGACTAACCATTACTTGGTTAGTCGACCTCTCACACCACCGTACGTACGGTTCCGTATACGGCGGTTCAATCTCTTGAGTATCCAAACTCATAGAGTGTGGACAAATCTTTTAGTCCCCACTTTGTGAGCCTTTCTTTTGGTATGGCACGATGAATA
>NZ_JFBD01000141.1 GCF_000709085.1 Virgibacillus alimentarius
TTTTAAATTTCTTTTTCTTCTCTTTTCGATATTGGTTGTATGTAATAAGTGGTGTGCGATTCCTATTATTTAATACATCATCATAGTTTTGTTCACTACCATAACCTGCATCGGCAACGATGTATTTGGGTAATTCAAAATAATCTTTTTCAATCGTATTTAAAAATGGAATAAACGTGCGTGTATCTGTCGGATTAGGAAAGATATCGTACGCTAACGCATATTGTCCTTCTGTCGCAACTTGTAAGTTGTATCCAGCTTTTAATTGGCCATTTCTCATGTAATCATCTTTCATACGCATGAATGTGGCGTCATGATCTGTTTTCGAATAACTATTTCTATCTTTAAATATCTCCATATCTCGCTGATACTTTTGTTTCCGAACAAGAAAATCTCCATAATGTTTTCGATATTTCTTCGGTTCTTTGCGCTTCGAGCGCAACTGTTTCCGTTCGCTTACCACATCAGAATCGTCAATCTTTTTCGTATATGTATCAATGGTATCGTCTAGTTTTTCGACGATGGTTTCTATTTCCTTCACCGAAAGTTCTTCTTCATTTTCACGTTCGATTGCCGGGATGATTTCTTTTTCCAGTAATTCATCGTACATAAGATTAGATTTTTCAATTAAGTTTGAACTATATCTTTCTACAGATTTGCGCCAAACGAAAGTAAATTTATTTGCGTTTGCTTCTATTTTTGTACCATCAATAAAAATAGCTTCCGTGTCTATTTCTTTTTCTTGAACTAGCTTGGAACGAAATTGTACAAAACACTGACGTAATAATTCTTCAACCAAAGGATTTGTGCGGAATCGATTAATTGTACGATAAGTTGGTTCATATCCTTGAGCCAACCACATCATACGAACACTATCTTTTAGTAACGCTTCTATTTTCCGTCCGGAAAATACGGACTGTGTATAAGCACACAAAATAATTTTCATCATCATACGCGGATGGTAAGCTGGACATCCTGTACTACGAGCAAAATCTTCAAAAGATTCTACTGGAATACTTTCAACCAAATCATTTATGGCAAAAGCAATATCATTTTTATCTAATTTAATCTCTAAATCTAAAGGCAAAATCACTTGATTCATGGTATAATGTTTAAACATAAGAGCACCTCCGGTGAGTAATGGTTTGGTCACTTTTATCTTACCAGAAGGTGCTCTTTTTGTTTACTAATTATTAGCAGAATAATCAATTATTTTAAATCTAAAGCAAAAAAAGGAATCCAGTATCTACTGAATTCTTTTTTCGCTATTTAGCCGAGTTTTGTCCCAGCCT
>NZ_JFBD01000142.1 GCF_000709085.1 Virgibacillus alimentarius
AAAAAGACGGCACTCCATTGGATACACTAACGAAGAAAGATGAGTACACAAGTTTACCAAAAGCGTACTCGACGAAAGAAAAGCGTGAAATTATAAAAAGAGATGATAGCACAAATGTTGTGGTAATGACAAAACCTATTATATGGAATGATGGGGAAATTGTTACACTTCAAGTCTCAAAACATCTAATGGCATTGAAAGAGACAATGCGAACCTTATTCATTGTTTTAGCTGTAGCTACAATTTTAATGCTTATTCCAACCGTCGTTGCAGGAAATGTTTTAAGTCGCTTTTTGCTTTATCCGATTCAAGAACTTATTCAGACAATGAAGGCAAATATGAAACAGGAGAAATGGACTAAAATTGATGTTTTAAATCGCAGCCAAGATGAGTTATACCAAATGGAAAAAACATTTAACGATATGATTGATCATTTAAAAGATAATTTTCAAAAGCAGGAACAATTTGTATCAAATGCTTCACATGAGTTAAAGACGCCTATCTCCATCTTGAAAAGCTATGCACAGTTATTGGAAAGACAAGGGAAAAATCGACCTGAAGTGTTCGACGAAGCAGTACAGGCAATTGACTCTGAAGCGGATCGTATGCAATTATTAGTAGAGCAAATGTTGCTATTAGCAAAAAATCAGGAGGAATCGAAACGAACAGATATAAATATTGTTCAGCTTTGTGAAACCGTAAGAAAAACATTTTCCGGAGCATATACACGTAATATTACATTAACTTCATCAGAACGCACGATTATTGTTAGTGGCAACGAGGAGCAATTGAAACAGGTCATTTATATTTTGGTCGATAATGCTTTAAAGTATAGTGAAAAGGACGTAAGATTAGACGTTTCGAAAAAAGATCATTATGCGATTTTAAAGGTTACCGATTTTGGAAATGGCATGGAGCAAGAGGAACAAGCTCGAATTTTTGATCGATTTTATCGTGTTGATAAAGCTAGAAGCAGGGAAACTGGTGGTACAGGGCTTGGCCTTCCTATAGCTAAATCGATTGTTCGCTCACACAATGGTGAAATTTCTGTTGATAGTGAAATAAAAAAGGGTACGACATTCATCGTTACTCTTCCATTAATGTATAAATAAGTTTCTCATTTTTCTCATCAAATTCTAATCTTTTTCACAAGGATATTTCATTTTTGTAGCGTATGATGAAATTAGAATATAAAAGGGAGGAATTAGAAATGAAAAAGAAACTAGGGATAGTGCTTGGTTGTGTAGTCGCAGCTGGTTTTTTAGGATTAGGAGTTTTTCATACAAGTGCGTCACCATCTGAGCCATCATTGACGATAAATGAAGTTAGAGATATAGTAAAAAAACAATATCCAGGAAAAATTACCGAACTAGAGCAGGAAACAGAGTTTAACCGAGCTATATATGAAGTGGAAATAGCAAACGATAAAAAAGAGTATGATTTAAAGGTTGACGGAAATAGCGGAGAAATTTTAGATATAAAAGAAAAGCCATCTAAAAATTCTTCGACCTCAGCCAAAGATAAAAAAGAAACTGAAAATAAGAGAAATAAAAGCAATGATTCAAAAGAAAATAATGAATTAAATAATAATAATGAATCAAAGAAAAGTACTCATTCGAATGAACAACTGAATATTTCAGAAAAAGAAACAGCTATTTCTGGAAAAGAGGCGAAGAAAATAGCGTTAGATGCATTTGAGGGGACTGTTAGTGACTTCGATTTAGATGAAGATGATGGACGATTAATTTATGAAATTGAAATTGAAAACGGCGAAAAAGAAGCAGAAATTGAAGTTGATGCATATACCGGAGAAGTTATCGTTATTGATTATGATTAAAAAAAGTAAAAAGGGACTGGAATTCGCATATATTTAAGTCGAAAATAGAAGTTTAACTGTTTGTTTTCAGGGTAAACAGTAGGGAGATCAAGATTAGAATTCGTGCTGGGCTTCTTATTGAATGAGCAGAAGACGCTGAAAATAAACGTTTTGATTTACTTAGGGGAAATAGCAAAGTGTAAGTTATAAAGTAATCAAATCTTAGGAGCGATCTGTTGTGCTAGAAAGAAATACTGGCACTGCGGATTGCTTTTAATTATGCACAATACTGTAATGAAAATGTAATATTATTTAAATATTTACGTTTGATTGCCGTTAATTAGGGAATTAAAAATAAACGAAAAAGGAGTGACAAAATAATTGACACCTAGGAGGGAACATAAATGAACAATAAAAATGTGACCATTTACGTTAGTGATGGTTGTAATAAATGCAACGATTTATTGGCGCAACTGGATGAATGGAATGTATTTTACCAAATAAAGAATATTTCTAAGCAGCGTGAGCATTTATACGAGCTCCAGAAATTGGGTATCTATGGAACACCTGCAACATTTATTGAAGGGGAATATAGAGCTATTTTAGGATTTCAAAAAA
>NZ_JFBD01000143.1 GCF_000709085.1 Virgibacillus alimentarius
TCAACCCGAGGTCGCGCGACTTCCCGGCTATAGGATTAAGTCCATATAATTGTGTAAAAGAAAAGGATAAACAAAAAGGGTCATATTAACTCCTTGTGATACAATGTTTTCAACGACGAATACAAAGTAGGAGGAATTAATAATGACCCAATTACAGTTTAACCTAGATTTTGAAAAAATAAAAGACGAAGTGATGAAATCTGATTTAAATGATGTTGTGAAATCATCCATCGTTGTTTTGTTCAACGAATACATGGAGATGGAGAGAGATCGGTACATGAAAAACACTACACATGAACGTAGTGAA
Organism: Virgibacillus alimentarius; assembly: GCF_000709085.1. Lineage (GTDB taxonomy): Bacteria > Bacillota > Bacilli > Bacillales > Amphibacillaceae > Virgibacillus_B > Virgibacillus_B alimentarius. The sequence continues at coordinate 308 of NZ_JFBD01000143.1, forward strand.
AACCGACATGATTACAGAAATGGGTACTATGAAAGAGATTTAATTTTGAATGTTGGGAAAGTGCCATTAAAGGTTCCACGTACACGCCGTGGTGAGTTTTCAACGGATATTTTTGAGAAGTATAAACGCTGTGATAAAGCCTTCTTGCTTTCTATGTTAGAAATGGTAGTAAACGGTGTTTCTACTAGGAAGGTGACAAAAATTGTAGAACAGCTATGTGGAGAAAAAGTTTCTAAATCTATGGTTTCTGGGCTCACAAAGAAACTAGATCCTATTGTCAATGATTGGGCACAAAAGCCTTTAGACCAGCAATATTATAATTATATTTATGTCGATGCGATGTATATTAAAGTTCGTGAATATCACAGAGTTGTATCTAAAGCTGTTTATATTGCTTTAGGCGTGAATAGCCAAGATAAACGAGAGATTCTAGGTTTTAAAGTGGCTGGGACTGAATCCAAAGAGACCTGGCATGAGTTCTTTGAATCATTAATATCAAGAGGTTTACAGCCCCCTAAACTCGTCATATCTGATGCGCATGAAGGCTTAAAGTCAGCGATCATGGAAAACTTTCTTAACACAAGCTGGCAGCGTTGTACAGTACATTTTTTAAGGAATATTATTCAAACGATGCCTAAAAAGGGCTCTAAAGAAGCAAGAGAATATCTGAAAGAGATTTTTAAAGCACCTACAGAGAAAATTTCAAGAATGTTAAAAGATGAATTTATAGAAAAATTTGAAGACGATAAGAAATACGTAAAAGCCATAGAAACGCTCGATGCTGGCTATGAAGACGCCATTCAGTTTTATGCCGAGGACAAAGATACCCATATTCATATCCGAACGACAAACGTGTTAGAACGATTAAATTCGGAAGTGAGGAAGAGGGAAGGTGTTATTCGAATCTTTCCTAATACATCCTCTGCCTTCCGCCTAATAGGCGCAGTACTGATGGATTGTGAG
>NZ_JFBD01000144.1 GCF_000709085.1 Virgibacillus alimentarius
TAAAAATAGTATTAAATTTTGCCGCTAGCACTATTGACTTTATATAGTTAGTCTCCTTATATTGAAACTATATAATAATTAATCGACTGGATAGGCGTATGTAACAAAACGGTCAGGAGCGCTTCCTACATACGAGAATGGATAGCAGGTTGTAACAACCAGAGCTTCTTCACCCATTTCTCTGATTACACTAGTATCATCTTCGGGTACAATTTCCGTCTCTCTAATTTCATAAGTATGACTGCCCCCGGGCATATTTACAGTAAATTGGTCTCCGACTTCGATTTGATCAAAGTTTCGAAATACTGTATCACGATGACCGGATAATACAATTTGTTCATTTTCACCAGGAAGTACGGAATTGGATAAATGTCCGATTCCCTTATCAAGGGAGTCTGGATCAGTTCCTTCAACAATTGGCAATGTTTTACCCAATTTTGGAATGTCTAATGTTGCAAAAGCTTCACCATCATCCACTTGTAGACTTTCCGAATTGTTGTTGTTATTGTCAGAAGTATCAGAGGAAGCTCCTTTATCTTTTTCATTATTTTCCTGCCCTTGTGCAATCCGATTTTGAGCTTCAGCTAATGAATTTTTTGTATTTTGTTCGTTCTGATAATATTGGTAGCCAAAAACGGACAAAAATATAACACCGACAATGATAAGAAGATAGCTTATGTATTTCAACCCATTCACCTCCCGATAAATGTTATTTCCAATATAGAAAGGACTTAACAACATATTATACTGTACCTTTAAAACGAGCAATTAATTTGGCTGCAGCACCAATTAGGATTAATCTGCTCCTGCAAAACCATATGTCCACATATTTGTAGCTGTACCTGGATGTTTCTGCCCTTTTTCAGATTTAGTTTCATCTGATTCAACTTTAGTATCGGTACTATTATTATCGTTTTCTATAGGGAGAATTACAAAGCCATCTTCATTAACGTTTTCTTCCCGTTTGCTTTACAATCATAATTTCCCAAGGAAAATTCAACCGCCTTTTTATAAAGTAATACTAGCAATGGTCTAAAAATGCGTCAATAGGCCATGAGAACCATGTTTTAGTCTCGTTTTAATGATTTATGTACAATTGTGATTATTTTAAATTAAACGTACGATGGGAGTATATAGTTTCCAACAATATGAGAGCAGAAAAGCCTATATTTGAATGATTTCAAAACATTCTAAATACCCATATAAAAAGTATGAAATTCCCACTTGAAGGAATATGAGAACAAGCATTAGAAGCTATGGATATGGATCAGCTTGATTATATTATAAAAATAAATAAAGCATCTTATTTTATAACAAGGTTTTGAAATGAAAATGGAAATGGCACTAGTAATAAATAGTGCCATTTTCTTAATGCTTACAAATCAAACAAATCATTTGCTTGAGTAGCTTCTCATCAGTTGTTAGTTTATAATTATATTATTCGAATTATGCTACATTTAATTACTAAATGAATCGGTTTTATAAAAATATTAAAGCTATTATGCAATATTTTTAATGGAGGTACTGCAGTTAGATTGTACATCTAACGGGGTTTTCAATACTAGTGAGTTGTTAAAATTACTTTCTGCTAAGTAAAAGGAGATAGTTGTAGATGAAATTATTAAAACAAAAAATTTTAAATGAAGGAAAAGTTTTATCAGATACTGTATTAAAAGTTGATTCTTTTTTAAATCATCAAGTCGATCCCCAACTAATGCTGAATGTTGGCGAAACGTTTACAAATTTATTTTCAAGTGAAGGTATAACAAAGATTTTAACCCTAGAGTCTTCCGGGATTGCCCCCTCTACAATGGCAGGTTTAAAGCTAAGGGTTCCAGTAATCTTTGCGAGAAAACGGAAATCCCTTACCTTAGTTGACGACCTTTATTCAGCTAATATTTATTCCTTTACAAAAAAAGAGACCAATGAAATCTCGGTCTCTAAAGATTATATATCAAGTAATGATACAGTCCTAATTATTGATGACTTCTTAGCAAATGGACAGGCTGCTCTGGGCCTTTTGGATATTGTTGAACAAGCAGGTGCATCTCTGGCAGGGTTTGGCATCGTTATCGAAAAAGGTTTTCAAAATGGTGGAAATCTTCTTCGTGAACGAGGGATTCGGGTAGAATCATTAGCGAATATTGCATCACTATCAAATGGAAAAGTAACGTTTAAATAATAGGGGGATAATAATCAGTTTTATAGAATAATCTACTATTTATGATAAAATAGAATTAGGAACAACATCATGTATTTTAAACGTATACAGGGAGGTCCATCGATGACTAAAAAAGTACTTGCAGCCTATGATGGTTCAATATTAAGCAACGAGGCAATACAGGAAGCAAAAAAACAAGCTTCGCTCTTTCCTGAAACAGAAGTTCATATTTTTACAGTTATTGAATCAACAGGACCAACTACCAATGCCGCTATTTCACGTAACATTACGAAAGAGGTATCGGAGAAAATGCTTCCACAAATGGAAAAGATAAAGCAAGAATTTATGGAAGCATCTATACCAGTTGTAACGGAAGTCAGGTTCGCTGATATAGGAGATAACCCCGGTAAAATAATTTGTGAATATGCTGATAACAAGGGTATTGATTTAATTATTGCAGGCAGTCGTGGTCTCGGTAATATTAAAAGTATTTTACTTGGCAGTGTAAGTAATCATATTGTACAGAATGCCAAATGTCGAGTTCTGATTGTGAAATAAATGATTCTTTTAAGCTAGCTCTATCTTATTAACTAGAGCTAGCTTTTTATATTTTTTTGTTAAAATGTTCCTGTAATGTAATAGACTTGTAAAATTATTGTAATCCAAAAATGAATATACTATGTTAAGATGTACACAGCTTAGAAAAACTAAGGGGGTTTTTAGTAGTGAAGAAAATTGCGGCTACTATCGCTACAGGAATATTATTAGCTGGGGTAACTGTATCGAGTGTATCAGCAGCAGAGGTCCAAATTGATAAAGGAGAAACTTTGTGGGACATTTCAAAAACTAATAATATATCAGTAGAAAAATTAATGGAAATGAATGATTTGAAGAATACGATCATTCACCCAAATCAGAAGCTAGTCATTTCTGAAGAATACATAGTAGAAAAAGGAGATACTTTATCTAAA
>NZ_JFBD01000145.1 GCF_000709085.1 Virgibacillus alimentarius
AAAGTACTTCCTTCAAGTAAAGTGGAAATTTAATATTAGATTCTCTTTTGTAGTAAAAGGAAAAAACGCAATGCCTCGTATATTTAAAATACAAAACACTGCGTTGGTAATATGTATGGAGCGGGTGATGGGAATCGAACCCACATCATCAGCTTGGAAGGCTGAGGTTTTACCACTAAACTACACCCGCATTTCTTTATAGAGAAAAGAACTTGACTTACGCATACTGCCCCTACATCTTTTGATGTATTTTCCATCTCTTTTTAAGTACATTTTTTATTATAACAACTCTCCTTATCCTAGTCAATATAAATTCAACATTTTCCTACAAATATTGTGATATTTTTAAGGTGGAAAATATTCCTTCTTTTCCTTTTTTGTGTAATTGTTTGTTCGTTATAGAATATGACACTAACATGAAGTATAATACAGTTTCATATACTTATATAATAACCTGATTGTTATCTTATTATTCCAGAAACATAGTTTTGAAGAGGAGGAAAAAGTATGGCAATTTATCCAATTATGATGTCACAGTCAAAATTTATCCATCGTGATAGTTTAAATTATCCTTATGAAGAACGCGGTTTACAATTCGGAGACGGTATTTATGAAGTTATTCGTATTTATAACGGAGAATATTACTTATTGAAGGAACACGTTGATCGTCTATTCCGTTCAGCAGAAGCAATTAAACTAATATTGCCCTTCACCAAAAAAAAGCTCATTAGCTTGCTACAAACATTGATAGAAAAAAATAAAATGACCGTTGACGGCAAAGTATATTTACAAATTACTCGAGGTTCATCTCCAAGGGAACACGAATTTCCAGTTGAAACACCAGTAAATACGTATGCTTATGCTCAGAACCTTCCTCGTAAACATCATTTACTTGAAAATGGGGTCAGCACAATAACACAACGCGATATCCGCTGGGAAAATTGCTATATTAAAAGTTTAAACCTATTGCCTAATGTTCTTGCCAAACAAGAAGCTAAAGAACAAGGCTGCTATGAAGCAATTTTACATAAAAATGGACTAATCACTGAGTGTAGTTCAGCTAATGTTTATTTAGTTAAGTCAAATAAGATTTATACTTTCCCTGCTACAAAAAGAATTCTACACGGATGTGTTAGAATGAGAGTCAAAAAATTCACAGCGGATTTAAATATTCCATTTATTGAAGAAGGATTTAATTTAGAAGACATCCCTGCAGCTGATGAATTATTCTTATCAAGTACAACATCTGAAATTATGCCGATTATTCAGGTGGATGGAAAGCAAATTGGAGATGGAAAACCTGGTAAAATATCCAAACAACTACAAGAAGCATATGAAAAAGATGCTAAACTTATTTCTTCTACAATAAATTAAAATAAAAGCAAGGCACCCATTAAATAACTACCGATAGGTGTCTTGCTTTTTCTAATTCTTTAGAAAGAGACGCTTTAATCCATATATCTATCTAAAAAAGATCTTAATTTTTCTACATATTTCTCCCTCTCAATTACAAATGCTTCACCATGTCCCGCTCCTTTTATGGTCATAATTTCTGCATTGCTTTTCGTATTTTCATATAATTCTTTAGCCATTTTAGTAGGGACGAATGTATCTGCCTCGCCATGAATATATAAAATAGGTACTTCTGCTTTTTTTACCTGATCTAAAGAAGAAGCCTCCGTAAGCGAATAACCTGCTCTCATTTTTGTAACGATACTTGTACTCGGTAAGATTGGAATAGCAGGTAAATGATACATGCGTTTCATTTGATAAGAAAACATATCGTATACACTCGTATAGGGACTATCAGCTACAATTGCTTTAACATTATCAGGAAGCTGCTCGCCACTGGTGTTTAATGCTGTCGCTGCCCCCATGGATACACCATGCATGACGATTTCAGTATCTGATCCAAGTTTTTCAATTAGCTTATCGATCCAACCTATAAAATCGAGTCGATCATGCCAGCCAAATCCTATATAATCTCCTTCACTCTCGCCGTGACCGCGTGAGTCTGCGAAAAATACATTATAACCAAGCGCTTTATAATAATATTCTCCGTAAATTCCCATATCTGAACCGCTGCCAAGGTATCCATGCGCTAGTACAACAGTCTTATTTGTTGGCTTTTCCGCCTCTAAAAAATACCCTTTTAATCGAAGACCGTCAAATGATGTTAATTCCATTTCCTCAAAATCCTGCTGGTCGACCCAATTACGCCAATCTCCTTCTAAAAAAGCATCCATTGCTTCAGCTGTTACTTCGAGATCGTCATTGCCTACTAGAAAGTCCTTTACATTTCGTTTTATAGCTAGATTATAAAAATAAACACTAGCTACAGTATTGATTATTAATAGAATAGCAATAATTCCAAGTGATATTTTCAACCATTTCTTTTTCTTCATCTTTGTCCCCCCTTAGGCAACAACATTATAATTCCATTATATAAAAAATTACCGATCTTTGCCGTTCCTTTAGCCACTTTTTTATTGGTACTTCTTTACAGCATCACAACGCTAATAAGTACAATTTTCATGATCTCCGGTTGATTTTCATGATCTCCGGTTGATTTTCATGAAAAACGAAGTGCCAGTGGCACTTCGATTTTTTCATTTCATTTATTAGATTTTTCTTGCTACAAACTGTTCTATTAACTTATGATCCAACTTCATTAATC
>NZ_JFBD01000146.1 GCF_000709085.1 Virgibacillus alimentarius
CCTGCCTTGTTGCGCGAGTTGCTCACCTTGTTGCTCGAGTTCATTGAGATGTTCACAATACCCAATACATCCACCATCCTTTCCACATCCTATTAGCCGATTTTTATTAAAAACAAGCGGTTTTCTGTTAATAACAGAAAACCGCTTGTTTTGTATTACAACTTTTGGATTATTGAAAATTACGAGGGATTTCTTCCTTCCATGTTTTTCTAAAAATTTCTTCTCCGTTATAGAATGCAACCATTGTATTTTTTAAGTAAAACGTGGTCAGATCACTCGTCATTTCACTGTTCGTTAATAGCTTTGTTTCCCAGTTCTCCTGACGTCCTACGGTTAGTTCCCATTCGCACTGGATGTGAGCGGATAGTGGATCACCCGATTTGATTGTATACGTGTTTTTATTAACACTGCCATGGACTAATCCATTCATGAGCAATTTACGTTCGCCTTCATCCGAATAGTCTTCCAGTTTCCAAACATCTGTGATCGTATGATGAGAAACGGTTCGTGTACGGTTCTCCGCTCGGAGTATTTCTTTATCGATCACTTGTGCTGTTTCTGGTGGATCAAAATGAATGGATTGATCTAATTCATGCTGCTTGGTGCGAATCGGAAGTCTTAACTTCGTTTTTGCTCCTGTCCGTACCTTTAATGTAACTGGCTTCGGTGAAGGCCAGGCTTGCGGCCAGTAAGTTGGTGAAATCGCTACTTCCAATTGGTGACCTGCAGGAATGGACTGACCGAATGCATTTAACTTAACGGATGCTTGATATACTTGATTTGAATGTAAAGCTTCCGGATATTCACGAGACTTTAGCTGATTTAAATTGAGCATTCCCCAGCTAATTAAAGTGGATTCGCCGGTCGGTGCTTTATCACTAAGCCGAACCGCTACAAGCGCATTTTCTTCATCCGTTGTAAATTCCATATCAAATACAGGATGTCCTAACATATCGAAGTCCTCTGTAAATGGATCTGATGTAAATACAACGGACTTTCCATTTTCTAAACGTTGATCAGACGGTAAATCCCCAGGTTCGCCAAATGGACAGAACACACCAGCGTAAAAACCATGCTCTTGAACACTCGGAACCGTAATGTTACCTCCCGTTCCAATTGCCTCATTGACCAACTTTCCATCGTTGAGCCAAAAATGCTTTTCACTTATATTTTCAGAAGGCCAGGCTGTTTCAGCTACCCATTTGCCAGGACGTTCTTCGTAATTCACTTTAGGTAATTCACTATCCTGTATCCAAGTAATGAATTTTGGTTCGTCTTTTATCCCCGTATCTTTTCCTTTTAACCATTGATCCCACCAGCGAATGCACTCTTGCAGAAAACCGATTGCCGGTTCTGGTGTTGCTACTTCAGGATATTCATGAGCCCAAGGTCCAATTAATCCTTTCGCATTTGGCAAGTTTTCAACTAACCGAAATACTGCGTCCGTATACCCATCCTGCCAGCCGCTTACAGCAAATACGGGAATGTTGATCGCTGCATAATCTTCACAAACTGATCCATGTTTCCAGTACGCATCCCTTGTCTGATGACGCATCCATTCCTGAACATAAGGTGGTGTGTTCAATCGTTTCAGCCAGTTTTCTTTCCAGCTTTCCCCGACAACTTCTGGATCTTGAGGACGCGCGCTATAGGCAAACATGGTAGATGCCCACCAAAGCATATCCGATGCTAAAATATTCCCGCCACGATAATGAACATCATCGGAATATCGATCATCGGTGGAGCACAAGGTAATAATCGTTTTTAATGCTGGGTGTTGTCTTGCAGCAACTTGTAAACCATTAAAGCCACCCCAAGACTTCCCTATCATGCCAACATCACCGGTAGCCCATGGCTGCTTTGCAATCCAGTCAAATACTTCGAGTGCATCATCTTGCTCTTGCTTTAAATATTCATCCAGCAAAATACCATCCGAATTTCCTGTGCCGCGAATATCTACACGAATACTTGCATAACCATGACCAGCAAAATAAGGATGGCGAGCTGAATCTCGGATTGCTGTAAAATCATCTTTCCGATATGGCAAATATTCCAATATGGCAGGTACTGGATTTTCCACGGCATCTTTTGGTAGCCAAATCGTTGCTGCTAATTTAGCCCCATCCGACATTGGAATCCATACATGTTCTTTTTTCATAATCTCTCTAGGAAATTTCGTAACGGTTTTTCTATTCGTCGAATCGCTTATATTAAATACCACGCTCATCCAACCTTTCCTTAACACTTTTAATCTTTTAACATATCACTGTCATACACTACTTGATCTCGTTTCTCTGGAAGTACGGTATACATAATACTTTTATAAATATAGTGCATCGTCCGTTTTGCCGCTTCTTCCTTTGCATATGTTTTGCGTAAATTCAACATTGTCGTTAGCATGCCATTCCAAATTAACATGGTCGTACCGGCGATATACTCAATATCTTCTTCCTTGATGAATCCATCTTCTTTCGCTTGTTGAATATATAACGAACTGCGCGTCGAAATATTATGATGTGAAATAATGGATTGAACATTCTCCGACAGATTGATCATCTCGTGCGCATACACTTTATAATAGTTTTGCATCAGTTCTTCCGGAATAGAGCCTAAGCTTTCGATATAAAGCAGGGAATACACTTTCTGGATATTTCAAAATGAAATGTTTACAAAAA